>JARLIT010000078.1 GCA_031291575.1 Ancalomicrobiaceae bacterium | reverse complement strand
GCAGACAAGATGCTCTAGAATCAAGGCGATAGAGCGCCTTATGTGCGTCCAATTGGACGCACGGCGCTCTGGCGCGCGACTGAAGGACTTCGCACCGAGGAGTGGATCTGGGCAGGATAGTCGTCTGCAGACGCCGCCGATAGACCGGGATGCGGTCCATATGAGTTCGACGGCCACAGCCTCCGCCGTGGCCCACGCAGCAGGGCAGCGCGGGCCACGACGCGGAGTGTGGCTTGCCGATGTCATGCGCCGGCATTGCTCCTGCGGCGGCGTTGTGCCTCGGCGTACTTTGCCTCGATGAACGCCTTGGCATGTTCAGCCAGCGGCTGGTTCTCGGTCCAGGTGTTCCGCCAGATGGCACAGACGACCGACAGGCTTTCGTCGACAACTGTGCTCGAGAAACTTTCGAACACGATGTCGCGCTGATAATCGATATCGAGAAGAGCATCGAAGATCGCGTCGAAATCGATAACGCCGTCGCCGAGGAAGCCGCGATTGCTTTCACCGATGTGGAAATAGCCGATCTTGTCGCCGGCAAGTCGAATGGCTGCTGCCGGATTGGCTTCCTCTACGTTCATATGGAACGTGTCGAGATGGAGCCTGACGTGGTCGGATCCTGTATCTTTGAGGAAGGCCAATCCCTGCGCCGTCGTATTGATGAGGTTCGACTCGAAGCGGTTGACCACCTCAAGCACCAGATCGATGCCGGCCGCCTTGGCGATATCCGCTGTCTTGGCGATTGCCGCCGTACTGTTCTTCCAGCCCCGTTCGGTCGGCATGCTGCTGTACTTGTTGTGGGCTGAATACAGAATGCCACCAAGCTTGTTGCCCCCGACGTCGCGCACCGCCTTGACGGCATTGGCGAGGATCGCCTCGCCGCGCTTCACCACCGCCGCATCGTCGTTGGAGACGTCGCCGTCGACCGGCAACCCCATCGTCACCCCGATTTCGAGGTCGAGTGACTGTGCCTTCTTGGCAAGGCGATCGAGGTTGAATTTGCCCGGCTGGAGATAGGCGAACTCGATGGTCCCGTAGCCACACGCTGCCGATTTCTCAAGCGCCAACTCGAGACCGTCTTGTGTCTGGCCATTGGTCCAGACGTAAGAATGGATGCCTAAACGTCT
The DNA here is from genome assembly GCA_031291575.1 of Ancalomicrobiaceae bacterium. Lineage (GTDB taxonomy): Bacteria > Pseudomonadota > Alphaproteobacteria > Rhizobiales > Ancalomicrobiaceae > CAIYYN01. The sequence goes on along the minus strand of JARLIT010000078.1, from coordinate 2,437 downwards.
CATTTTGCTTCACTCCTCCCCCCTGGATACGGATCGTCACACCAGGATGGACATTTATATGTTGCGACAACAAACAAACATGTGATAGGAGTCATTGTCAAGGGCGTTGAAAGGCGAACAGCCGCACCGCTCACGGGAGGATCCGGATGAAGAAGATCGTCACGGTCGGCGAAATCGTCGTCGAGATCATGGCAACCGAGACAGACCAGACGTTTCTGCAGCCGGGTCTGTGGGCCGGTCCGTTTCCGTCTGGCGCGCCAGCCATCTTCATCAGCCAGGTCGCCCGGCTCGGTCACCCCTGTGGAATGATCTCCTGCGTCGGCGCCGACGACTTCGGCTGCCTCAACCTCGAACGCCTGCAACGTGACGGCGTCGATGTGTCCGCGATCACCATCAGCGGCGATCGGCCGACCGGCAGTGCCTTCGTCCGCTACGCCCAGGATGGCAGCCGCGCTTTCGTCTTCAACATTCCCCACAGCGCATCCGGGCAGATCGGCATCAATGCGGCTGCCGAGGCGTTGCTGGCCGGGGCCGACCATTTCCACGTCATGGGCTCGACGCTGTTCTCCAAACAGATGATTGATGTCGTCAAGATCGGTATCGCCACCATCAAGAAGCACGGCGGGACGGTGTCCTTCGATCCTAATATCCGCAAGGAAATCCTCGACGCGCCGGGCATGCATGCCGCTATGGATTTCATCTTCAGCCAGACGGATCTGTTCCTGCCGAGTGGTCCGGAATTGTTCCTGTTCGCCAAATCCAGCGACGAACTGGCAGCGGTCGACGAGATCCTCGGCCGCGGCGTTGCGGCGGTCGTGGTCAAGAAGGGCAGCAACGGGTCCGTCTACTATGACCGGCGCGCAAGCGTCGCCATGCCGGCCTTCGTCGTTGACGAGGTCGATCCGACCGGTGCAGGGGACTGTTTCGGCGCCGCCTTCGTCACCGAGTGGTTGCGTGGCGCAAATCCCGCCGAAGCCCTGCGGTTTGCCAATGCCGCAGGCGCCCGCGCAGTGATGCGCAACGGCCCGATGGAGGGCGCCTCGAGCCGTGCCGAGATCGATGCCTGGCTGGTGTCGGCCAAGGTCAAGCCGGAGGCGCTGGCATGACAACCGCAACGCATCGTCTGGCAAGCATCGCCGAGCGCCGCGCCACGGGTACGCCAACCGGCATGACGTCCGTCTGCTCGGCGCATCCGCTGGTGATCGAAGCGGCGCTTCGGCACGGCAAGCGCCACTCGGCCGACGTCCTGATCGAGGCAACATGCAACCAGGTCAATCAGGACGGCGGCTACACCGGCATGACCCCGGTTGATTTCCGCCGTTTCGTCGAAAACATCGCCCACTCGGTGGGCTTTGACACATCCCGGTTGATTCTGGGTGGCGACCATCTCGGTCCCAATCCGTGGAAGCATTTGCCGGCAGAGGTAGCGCTCGGCAAGGCGGAGACCATGATCGAAGCTTTCGCCGCGGCGGGCTTCACCAAGCTGCATCTGGACACCAGCATGGGGTGTTCGGGCGAGCCTGCGCCCCTCGGCGACGAGGTGACTGCGGCGCGGGCCGCCCGGCTCGCCGAACGGGCCGAGGCTGTCGTTGCTGCGCAGGGCGGTCAAGCCCCGATCTATGTTGTGGGTACGGAGGTACCCATTCCCGGTGGTGCGCTGGAGGCACTCGATCGTGTCGAGGTTACCAGCGCCGACGCTGCGCTCAGGACCGTCGATGTGCACAAACACGCGTTCAGCCGGCGTCATCTCGACGGCGCCTTCGCCCGCGTCATCGCCGCCGTGGTCCAGCCGGGAGTCGAGTTCGGTAATGCCGATGTCGTCGTCTACCAGCCGGACAAGGCGCGTGCCCTGGCGGGCGTCCTGGCCATGATGTCGCACTTGGTGTTCGAGGCGCATTCGACGGATTATCAGCCGCGCAACGCGCTGCGCGCTCTGGTTGAGGACGGATTTGCCATCCTCAAGGTCGGTCCGGGGCTGACCTTTGCGCTACGCGAGGCGTTTTACGGGCTCAGCCAGATCGCCGACATCCTCGTCCCGGACGCCGATCGCAAGCCGCTGCCGGACATCATGGATGAGGTGATGCTGGGTTCACCCGCCGACTGGCGGAAATACTATTCGGGCAGTGAGGTGCAAGTGGCTCTGCTGCGCCATTATTCCTTCTCTGACCGCATCCGCTACTACTGGCCGGCGACAGCCGCGCTGGGCGCCGTCACTCGGCTTATGCGCGACCTCGGTGAACGGCGTGTCCCGCTGCCGCTTGTCAGCCAATTCCTCGGCCGGCTTTACGACGGTGTTGCGGCCGGGGTCGTCGCGCCTACAGCTCGCGAACTTGCACTGGCAAGTGTTTGCAGGGTGCTCGACGACTACGCTTTCGCTACCGGCACGCTCTAGCACTTCTGAGCGGAAGGACAGTTTCCGGACGGGTGCAAGTATGTC
>JARLIT010000077.1 GCA_031291575.1 Ancalomicrobiaceae bacterium | reverse complement strand
TGGACGTTCCACTTCACGCCGACCTCCAGCTCATGGCTGAACGCAGTCGAAGGCTTCTTCGCCATCCTGACGCGCCGTCGGCTGCAGAACGGCGTCTTCCGATCCGTCGTCGATCTCCAGGCCGCCATCAACCGGTTCATCGGCGAACACAACCAAACCCCGAAGCCATTCGTCTGGCGAGCCGACCCGGATGCGATCATCGCCGCCCGAAATCGAGGGTTCCAAGCGTTGGAGTCGATCCACTAGGCTGTCTGAGGCCAATAGGACACGCACAAGCTCCTCGTCGTTTAAGATGCGCTGACGGCTCTTTTCCTTCGCCGGTCGCCTCATTCCCGTCACAGGGGAGTGAGCTACGAATCCGCTATTTACCGCCCAATTAAAGATCAGGCGCACCAGAGAAAATACGCGGTTAGCGGTAACATTGGCACCGCGTTCAATAATCGTATCAAGAAGATCGGCTACGTCACGGCGGTTGATTGCTTCAAGTGTCCGGCCCTTCCAAAGTGGTATGATATCGTGATTAAGGAGCCTCTCGGCCTCGCGCCGGGAGCTCTCGCGCATATTTGCCTTCCCATGCTTCGCGATAAATTTAGACGCGACAATTTCAAAATTGTCACGTTCCAGCTCCCCAATTTTTCGCCGTGCTTCTTTTCTTTCCTGAGCCGGATCTTTCCCCTCGGCGAGAGACCTGAACGCTTTTCCGGCGAGCTCTCGAGCTTTGGCCAGCGACAGCGCAGGGTAGGGTCCTATCGTGAGCTTCTTGGACTTGCCCAAGAAGCGATATCTGACTGCCCAGCTCGTGACTCCTGATGGTTGCATTATGAAATACAGTCCGGGCCTCAGGCCATCGGGAATCTCTTTGCGCACGTTACCGGGCTTGATTGCCTGCAGCCCGTTGACCGTCAATGTTTTTGCCAAATCGATCCCCCAAATTCTTGGCGATGAGACGGGCCCCAAGGCAATCCAATGGCGGTGGATTGCTATCCGCTCTACACTCGAGCGGTGCTCTTCCCACGACCTAGCCCGTTATAGGGTAACCCGCGGGGTAACGAAATGGGTGCGTCTGGACATGACTATCAATGTCGCCGACATTCCGCGACAATTGAAGGTAGGTCATTAAAAACAGTGAGATAGAACGCAGGATAAGACGCCTCTGGTCGCCTTCTGTCGCTGAGTGACAGCAGCCTTCTAAGCTGTTGGTCGCACGTTCGAATCGTGCCGGGGTCGCCAATCTTCTGCTCTGCGTTCAGTCGGTTGCTCGAATGCGGAGTTTTGCTGCGCCGCAAAGTGCGGCCAGGAATGCGCTCAGGGGGACCCAATCCATTTACCCATTCGAAGCAAGCGGCATTGGCGGTGCGTTCGATGGGCGCCAAAGGCCGATCGCCATCATCCGCCCCATCGGTTCAGCCGGCTGCCTGCGCGTCGAAACGACTTGCGGATAGTGCCGGCAGAGGCCATAACATGACTACATATGTAGTCATGTTGGAGCACCCTTGATGTATCTCGGTCTCGATGTCGGCACCTCGGTGATCAAGGCGGCCCTGTTCGATGACAGGGGGCGGCAGCGGTACGAGGCTTCCGAGCGACTGCGGTTGAGGGCAGCACCGATCGGCTGGTCAGAGATCGACGGCGAGGATGTCTGGACGGCAGCGGCGCGCGTCATCCGCGCGCTTGTCGCCGGCGGCGCCGTCTCTGCCGGGCAGATCCGCGGCGTCGGCATCACCGGGGTGATGGTCGGTGCCTGGCTGGTCGACGCAGCCGGTGGGCTGCTGCGCCCGCCAATTCTGTGGAACGACGCCCGCGCGCAAGCACTCGTCGACAGCCTGCGGCAGGAGCGACCGGATCTCATCTCCCGCGTCTTCGCCCATTCCGGCTCGGTGATGCAGCTCGGTTGCACCCTGCCGGTGCTTGCCTGGTTGAAGGAAAACGAACCCGAGGTGCTCGGCCGCGCGCGCCACGTCCTCTGCGCCAAGGACTTTGTCCGCTACCGCCTCACCGGCGAGATCGCCACCGATGAAAGCGAGGCGGCGATGGCGCCTGGATCCGCCGTGACGCGCGACTTTCACCCGGACCAATTGCGCCTTCTCGGCGTCGAGGATCTGGCGCACCTGCTGCCGCCGGTCCGGCGTTCCGAAGATCTCGCCGGCCGGATCACCGCCGCCGCGTCGGACGCAACCGGCCTTGCGGTCGGCACGCCGGTGGCGATCGGCACGGGCGACGCGTCGGCTTGCGTCGTCGGCGCCGGCGCCTTGACCCCGGGGGACGCCGTCACTGTACTCGGCACCACCTGCATCAACGGCGTCGTGTTCGATCACGCGGTGTACGAGCCGCGCGATCTCGGGCTCTTGTTCATCGTGCCCGGCCGGCGCTGGATGAAGACCATGGTCAATGTCGCCGGCACCACCGTGCTCGACTGGGCGCTTTCGACCCTGTGTCCGGACCTGTCCGGCGGCAGCGACCCTTACGAAGCGCTCGGCGAGATCGCGGCTGGTGCGGCTGCGGGGGCCGAAGGCGTCGTCTTCGTGCCCTACCTGTCGGCCAGCGGCGTCATCGCGCCGCGCATCGAACCGCGCGCCCGCGCCGGTTTTCTGGGGCTCGCTCCACAGCACGGTCGGTCACAGCTTGTGCGTGCGGTGTACGAGGGCATGGCCTACGCCATCCGCGACTGCTACGAGGCGATCGGCGGTACGGCCGGCTGCATCCGTCTGACCGGCGGCGGCGCCCGCAGCGCGTTCTGGAGCCAGATGATAGCCGACGTCACCGGCTATCGCGTCGAGATCCCCGAGGGCACCCAGTTCGGCGCCAAGGGCGTCGCGCTCTGCGCTGCCGTGGCGGTCGGCGATTTCGCCTCGCTTGCCGAGGCGGCCGAGGCGACCTATGCGCTCAGCCGCGCCTATGATCCCGCGACCAACCCAGCCTACGACGAGGGATTTGCCCGCTTCAAGACGGGCAGCGACGCTGCGCTCGGCGTGCTCACCGGCGTGGCGTGACGGGAACGGGCGTTCGGTTCAGCGGCGGAAATTGCCGAAGCCGACCGAATAGGTCCAGTCGCGTGCTTCTCGGGCAGGCTCGTCGGCTTCGGGCAGGAAGCCGACATGGCGGATCGAAATATCGAGCGGTACCGGCAGCATGGTGACGCGCGACAGTTCGATCGGCAGGCCGGCCTGATCGCGTGCCCGCCTGACCGCCAGGAACACCGGGCTGCCGACAGGTAGGTTGAGAAGACCGGCGACGGTCGCGTCGGTGATGGCCGGCACATACTGGTCCTCCACCTCGACGATGGTGCGCCCGAAGGCATCGCGCAGCTTGCCGTAGAGCGAGCGATCGAGGTGGGAGAGTTCGAGGCCCGGCAATAGCGCCAAATTGAGCGCGGCCTCGGCGATGGCGAGCGGGCGCCCTTCGGCCGACAGCAGGCGGCGGTGACGGTAGACCGGCGCGCCCGGCTCCAGACCGAAGAAGGCACGCTCGTCGGCATCGGCGGCGTCGGCGCCGCTGGAAAGCACGGTGGCCTCCGGCTTGAGGCCCTGGCCGGCGATGCCCTCGGTCAGCGACGTGATCGCCCGGTAGCGCTTGGCGACGCCCTTGCGGTTGATGAAGGTGCCAAGACCGTGCTGGCGAACCAGCAGGCCTTCGTCGACCAGAAGATCGAGCGCCTGCTGGATGGTGCGCCGGCTGACCTGCCATTCGCGCGCGAGCGGCAGTTCGCCGGCGATCCTGTCCTCGTAATAGCCGGAGAGAATGCGCGCCCTCAGCTTTTCGGCGATCTGAATATAGATCGGCCGATGATCCTTGACCGAGACCGCTGCAACATTCACCCGCCCGTCCCCCGTTCACTCGCCGTGCTGAACTGACGAGAATAGAGGACCGCAATCTCCTTGGCCATATTGTCGAGGACGGTATCGAGGATGATCCGGCCCTTGTCCGCCGTCGCGGCGCGGGCGTCGCCAAGCACCGGACTTTCGGAGAACTCCATCCAGCGGTAGGCGACGATGCCGAAGTCCTGCGGGAACACCGGATAGTTCTCGATCGCCCTGTTCATGTCGACGACCTCCGGGGCGAGATGCAGCACGTAGGATGTCTCGATCTCGCAGGCGTGCATATAGGCCGGATGCGCCTCGGGCCGCTCACGCACGGCGGCGACCAGCGTGTCCGAGCCGGGATAGAAGAAGTTGGCGATGGTGACGCCGAAGTCACGGGCGATGCGCTGGGCGTCGCGAATCGCTGGAGCATTGCCGAGATGCGCATTGATGACAGCGACCACCGACAGCCCTTTGCCTTGGGCCGAACGGGCAATCTCGACGATCGCGCGCGTCACCGTCTCGGCGGAAATGCCGAACGAGCCGGGCGCATCGGCGAGAGACCACACCTGGCCGAAGGGTAGCACCGGCAGCCGCAACAGTGGCGTCCGCCCGTCTACCCGTCGCGCCAATTCTTCGGCGAGGCGGACGGCGAGGATATTGTCGGTTCCCGCCGGCAGGTGGTCGCCGTGGCTCTCGACCGCCCCGAGCGGCAAGATCAGCACCGGCCGGGCGGCGAGGGCGTCGGCCATTTCGTGGTCGGTGAGCCTGGAAATATCGGTCTTGTCGCTGGTCAAGGTGTCCGGCCTCATGCGGTGAAGGCGAAGGCGCGTTGCGGGTTCTGGACGAGGAAGCTGTCGACCAGGGCTTTGCCGTCGAAGCCGGCCTCGTCGGCCTCCTCGATGAAGCGGGGCACCCAGCTCGACAGGATATAGCCAAGGCCGAGGCCGCCCTCGCCGTAGTTGCGGTACATGGTGCGGCGCGCGATGTCGCCGCCGATCAGGATCTGGTCCTGATGGCCGTGGCGCAGGAGGCTGAGAATGCAGCCGATCAGCACGCTCTCGGCGTGGTACTTGATGCGGCTGATGCCGTCGAAGCACAGGAAGGCGCCGCTCTCGGCCGCCTTGCGGTGCACCCACGGATCGGGATTGCGGTCGACGTGGGCGATGGTCCAGCGGCTGGGATCGACCCCTTCGGCGCGGACGATGGCGAGCTGTTCGAGGATCAGCGTCCCCATCTCCGTGTGCGAGTGCAGCGGACAGCCGGTCTCCTTGTGGGCGTCCAGCACAGCGCGCACCACCTTGTCCTCGCCCTCCGAGATGGTGTTGTAGCCGGTGCCGAACTTGGCGACGCCGGCCTTCAGGTCGGTACCGTCGAGCCCGACGGTGAGCTCGCGCACCACGTGAGCGCGGATCTCGGCGCGCGAATGGGCGTCGACCCAGGCCTGGAACGTGCCGTTCGTGCCGGCCATCTGCCCCGGCCACATGATCGCCTTGTTGAAGCCGGCGGTGGCGATGACGTGAATGCCGGTGCGGTCGGAAATCTGTTTGAGCGCACGGGGATCGCGGCCGTAGTCGATGGCGGTGGCGTCGTACACCGAGCGGCCGCCGGCAGCCTTGAACAGTTCGACATCCTTGATCGAGGCTTCGACGTCATCGATCATGAAGTCGTCGATGTGCTTTTCCTTCCACAGCGGCGGAACGCAGTAGAGATGGTCGTGGGCGTAGGTGACGCCCAGATCCGCAGGCGCGATGTCGCCCCTCAGCGTACGGACGAAGGACATGGGTCAGGGCTCCTTCTTGGAGTTGGCCAGGGCAAGCGCGAAGACGATGATCGCTCCCTGGACGATGAAACGGGCGGCCGGCGGCAGCGACAACACGTAGAGCAGGCTCTGTATGAGGAAGATGATCAGCGCGCCGCAGGCCGCGCCCGCCGGCAGGAAGACGCCGCCGGAAAACAGCGCGCCGCCGATCACAGCCGCGGCGATGGAATCGACCGTGTAGCTGTCGGCGATGCCGATCGACGCCATGCCGGTGATGGCCGACAACAGGATGCCGCCAAGTGTCGCCATCAGCGCCGAAATGACGAAGGAGGCGACCACCAGCGAGCCGGCGGCGATGCCGCTGTGGCGGGCTGCGCGGGCATTGGCCCCGGCGATCAGCATCTGCCGGCCGGCCAGCGTGAAATGTACAAAGACCACGAGCACGAGGCTGACGATCAGCCAGATCATCACCGACCAGGGCAGCACGTCGCCGATCCAGCCTTCGGTGATCACCCGGAAGGAGGCCGGGATCGAGCCGCGCGGGCTGCCGCCGGTGTAGACCAGGATGCCGCCGGCAATGACCATCGCCGTGGCCAGCGTCGCCAGGAAGGCCGGAATGCGCAGCACCACCACGAGGACGCCGTTGGCGAGGCCGACGGCGAGGCCGAGACCGAGCGTCAGTGCGAGCGCCGGGCCGAGATTGGTGGGATCCCCGGCGAAAGCCGAGGCCAGCACGACGTTGGCGAGGCCGGCGGCCGCACCGACCGACAGGTCGAGGCGCCCCATCATCAGGATCAGGGCCTGTCCGAGGGCGATGATGCCGAGGGGCGCCGCCTGACGGGCGTTGTCGAGGAGGAGTTGCAGCGAGCCGCCGCGCGTGGCGACGAGCAGCACGACCGCCAGCAGGGCAAGCAAGGCCGCTGCTCGGATGGTCGCCGAAGCCGGACGCAGGCGGGTGATGACAAGCGGTGCCAAATTACGCCTCCCCCGCCTTGCCGCGCATGAAGAACACCAGCGCCAGAATGAAGATCAGGCCCTTGGCGATCGACTGGAGATTGGTGTCGAGTTCCAGGAGGTTGAAGGTGTTGTTGATGAGCACGAGCGCTGCGGCGGCGAACAGCGCGCCGAGGACGTTGCCGCGCCCGCCCGTTAGCGCCACGCCGCCGAGGATCGCCGCCGACACCGTGTCGAGCGTATAGGCATCACCGATCAGCGGGTCGCCGGACAGGATGCGGATGGACAGCACCGTGCCGGCGGCTGCGGCGAGCACGCCCGAGATGACGTAGACGCTGTAAACGACCCGCTGCGGCGAGGCGCCGCGGGCGAAGGCGGCGCGCGGATCCGAGCCGTAGCCGTAGATGTTGCGGCCCATGCGGCTCCAGCCGAACAGCACTGTGGCGAGCGCGAAGACGGCGATGGTGATGATGAGCGGCGGCGCGAGCAGGCGCTCGCTCTCGAACAGCACGGCATAGAAGCCGTAGTCGACCTCGCCGCCCGGAGACGGCAGGATCAGGAGCGTCACGCCCTTGATCATGGCCGCAGACGCGAGACTCATCACCAGCGGGTTGATGCGGAAACGATCGATGCCGGCGGCGGTGACCACCCCGCAGAGCGCGCCGATGCCGAGCGACACCGGCACCGCAGTCCAGCCGAGTGGCACCGACAGCGTCGCCATCACCGCCGTCGCCAGGCTGATGATGGAGCCGACCGACAGGTCGATGCAGCCGGCGAACAGCACAATCGCCTGACCGAGGGTGGCGAGCGCCATCGGCAGCAGCCGGCTCGACAGATTGGCGAGATTGGTTTCGCCGAGGAAGGACGGCGAGGCGCTGGCGGTGATCGCGGCCATGGCGACCAGCAGCACCAGGGCCGGCAGCGTCGTCAGGAGATTGCGCCGGATCGATCCCTCAAGCATCGACGGCTTCCCTCGGTGCGGGCGCCGGGCCGGAGGCAAGATGCATGATGGCTTCCTCGGAGAACGCGTGGCGGGCGATCTCGCCGGAAATGCGGCCCTCGTAGAGCGTCACGATGCGGTCGCTGAGGCCGATCAGTTCGAGAAGATCGCCGGAAATCAGCAGGACGGCGACGCCACGCTGCGTGAGGCTGCCGATGAGGTGGTAGATCTCGCTCTCGGTCTCGACGTCGACGCCTTTGGTCGGCTCGTACAGCACCAGAAGCCTCGGTTCACCGGCCAGCCAGCGGGCAAACACCACCTTCTGCTGATTGCCGCCGGACAATTGGCTGACCGGCTGCTCCAGATCGACCGTCTTGATGTCGTAGCGGCGGCGGGCGGCTTCGGCAAAATCCGCTTCGTGGGAAACCGACAGAAAGCCAAAGCGCGATCCCTGCCTGAGCGCGAACAGGCTGAGATTGAGCCGGATCGGCAGCGTCAAGGCGAGGCCTTCGGTGCGGCGGTCGTCGGGAATCGAGGCAATGCCGGCGGCGATCGCGGCAGCCGGCGAGCGCAGGCGCAGCAACTGGCCATCGATCTCGATCCGCCCGCAGGTAAACGGCCGCAACCCGCAGAGCGCATCGGCAAGCGGCTTCTGGCCTTGGCCTTCCAATCCGGCGATGCCCAACACCTCGCCACGACGCACGCAGAGATCGATGGGTGGCAGCCCGGCATTGCCGGCCGCCTTCAGCGCGAAGCGCTCAGGCTGGGTCGTGACTTCGGCAGGGCGTTCGGGAAAGATGTTGCTGAGCGTGCGGCCGACCATCGCCACCACGAGGTCGTCGCGGGTGAAGGCGCCGCGCACGGCCTGCAAAGTCATCTCTCCGTCCTTCAGCACCACCACCCGGTCGGCGCTTTCGATGACCTCGCTGAGACGATGCGAGATGAAGATGATGGCCATGCCGGTCGCCTTCAGCCGTGCCATCAGCTGCAGCACCGACGCGGCGGCCGCAGCCGACAGCGATGCCGTCGGTTCGTCGAGGATGAGCAGGCGCGGCGAGCGGCTGACGGCACCGGCGATCTCCACCATCTGCCGTTCGGCGGCGGAGAGATCGCGACCAAGCCGGTGGGGAGAAATGGCGAAGCCGAGATCAGCGAGAAGCCGGGCGGCCCGGGCGTGCAGCTCATTCTGGCGGATCAGTCCCAGGGCGTTGCGCGGTTCGCTGCCGAAATAGATGGTCTCGGCGACGCTCAGATCCGGCAGGATCGTCGTCTCCTGATGTACGATGGCGACGCCGGCAGCGGCTGCCTCGGTTGGCGTCGATGGGGCGAAGGCAGCTCCGTCGAGGCTCATCCGACCGTGGTCATGGCCGAGTCCGCCCGACAGGATGTTCATCAGCGTCGACTTGCCGGCGCCGTTCTCGCCGACGAGCGCCAGAACCTCCCCGGCATGCAGCGAGAACGATACGCCCTTCAGCACGCTGTTGCGGCCGAATGCCTTGGACATGGCTTCGACGACCAGCAGCGGGGTGGTATCGGCGTCGGTGCGATCGGGCATCAGGGGCGATCTCGTCGATGACTGGCGGTCAGGTTGGAGGAGGGAAACGGCGCCCCCTGAGGGGCGCCGCCCGGTGCGGCCGGAGGGGAGGGGAACACCGGTCGCCTCAGTCCTTGAAAGTGGCGCGGACCTGATCGTCGCTGAGGCGGGTATTGGCCCAGAACGAGTCCGACAGATCGGCACGGACGAACTTGCCGAGCGTGTCCTCAGTGATCATCGGTACCGGCAGGACGGTATCCTTCGGCACGCTTTCCTTATTGAGCAGCTTCAGCGTGATGAGAAGTGCCTCGGACCCGAGCCATGTGGGCTTCGACGGGGCGATCGACTTGAAACCACCAGCCTTCAGCGCTGCCCAGCGCTTCAGATAGCCGTTGTTGTCTTCGGCGGTCATCGGCACCAACGGCCGCTGCGCTGCCTGGAAGGCATCGATGGCGCCGAGCGTCATGCCGCCGCCCTGCGACCAGATCCCGTCGATTTCGGGGTTCGCGGCGAGAAGATTGGAGACCGCGACCTTGGCCTTGGCATAGTCCCAGGAGGCTTCGATGGCACCGACCACCTTAATGCCTGGGAACTTCTTGAACACGTCCTGCGCGCCGGCCCAACGGTCGTCGCTCGCCGAAATGCCGGCGATGCCGTTCAAGGCGATGATCTTGCCCTTGCCGGAAAGCGTCTTGGCCAGCCATTCGGCGCCGGCCTTGCCGAAATCGACGTCGTCCACGGTGACGAGAGCGTCATAGTCCTGCGATTTGATCTTGGAGGCCAGGAGAACGACCTTGATGTGCTTGGCCTCGGCCTTCTTCAAGACCGGAATGACGGCGGTCGGCGAGATCGGCGTCAGGATGATGGCGTCGACGCCCTTGGTGATGAGGTCCTCGACGTTGGCGACCTGCTTGTCCGCCTTGAGTTCGGATTCCGTGTAGGTGACGTCCACCTTGGCGGACTGCCGCTCGGCTTCGGCCTGGAATTCCTTGTAGAGCTGAACCGACCACGAATTGCCGCCGAAATAGATATCGTAGCCGATCTTGAACTTGTCGGCCGCCGCCGATGGGCCGACGAGGCCCACAGCCAGACCGGCGGCGAGAAGCGCTGCCTTGATCGTCATTGTAATCCCCTTGGTATCGTTGAAGCGCGCGATCGCAATCAGATGATAGCTTGTCCACTCATGTAGTCAAGTATGAGGCCAACGTCGTCGTGCGTATTGCCAGGGGGACAGGGCTGATTTCCGCAAAGGCCGTTCAGCCGGCCGGCAGTGCGTCCACCGCCCGGCGCACCCAGTCGAGCCGCTTCTCGGGGATGAGACCGTAATTGTAGAAGTTGATGCCGTCGGCACCGGCAGCGGCTGCTGCGGCAGCGCGGGCGGCGAGATCGGCCGCGGAGGGCACCTCGGGATAGAACACCCGATATCCGGCCCCGAGATATTTGTCCGGACCGAGCGCCTTGCGACCGGCGGCGATGAGGTCCGAAACCTCCTTCGGAGGCATGCCGTAGCAGCACAGGATGGCACCGTCGCAGACCTTGCCGACGGCCGCCAGATCGACGCCGCCGAGCCAGCCATCCTTGAGGTCGATGAGGACGATGCGGCTCGCCGGATCTGCCGCGGCGCGGATCTCGGCAATCAGGCTGGTGACGGGCTCACTGCGCCAGACGAGATAATCATGGAGAGCGGAAAAGTCGCGGAACGTGTCGATGCCGGCCTCGGGGAAATCGGGGAAGCGGCGCACCGGCGTCTCGCGCTCGCACATCTCGGCGATGAAGCCGCGCACGGTCGCTCGCGCCGCCTCTGCGTCGACACCGGCCCGCTTGGCCCGCGTCGTACAATGATCGCAGAAGCACAGCGACATCAGGAAATCGTCCTCGGCGGAGAGGCCGACGCCGTCCTTTTCATGATGGAACTCGTGCGCGAAGCCCATGAAGTTCGGGCTTTCGAGTTCAATCCGATCGGGTTTGTAGTGCGTGGTCACATCCTTCACCAGCGTCACCACATAGTCGCGGGCCGCCGGGCTGGATGGGCAGAGATTGTAATAGTTGGGATTGCCGAAGGCATTGCGGGTGACGTGGCCCGGATGCAGTAGTCCGAGCCGGGTATTGTGCAGGCATACCGTCCAGCAGGAGACTTTCATGCCGCCGGCGTCGCGCGCCTTGATGAGGTCTGCCAGCGTATCGCCGCCATCCGCGATGTTGCGGGCGATGCGCGGCACGATCTCCTTGCCCTGCCAGAGCGACGGCGTCGTGCGGAAATACACCGTGCCGTCCTCGGGGAAATACACCTTCCGCTCCGGGCTGCGCGGCTGCAGGAAGCGGCCGGCATGGTAGGAGGTGGCGAGCGAAATGGCGTTGAGGCCAGCCCGACCCTTGAGATCGGCGACCGTGCGGTCGAGGCCGAGATCCTGAATGTCCCAGGGATAGGACCACATCGAGAGTTGCATCAGTCTATCCTCTAAAGGCGTTATATCGGCAGAGTCTACAGCACTCGGCCGGGCCTGAGGCCGGTCGCGGCTCCGTCGGCGATCACGGCCCGGCCATTGACCCAGACATGTGAAATCCCTGTCGACAGGTCCGTCGGAACCTCGAAGCTTGCCCGGTCGGCCACCGCATCTTCGAACAGCACGAGATCGGCGGCCATGCCGGGACGGACGAGTCCGCGATCGGTCAGGCCGAAGCGCTGGGCGGCGATCGACGTCATCCGCCGCACGGCGTCCTCGATGGAGAACCAGCCCTTATCGCGCCGAAGCGGACCGACGACCCGTGGGAACGTGCCGAAAGCGCGTGGATGCGGTCGCGTGCCCGGTCGCGGCAAACCGTCGGAGCCGACCATGTGCAGGCGATTGCAGCAAGCGGCGCGAAGATCCTCTTCGGCGAGTTGGAACAGGATGATGCCGGTCTGACCATCGTCGGAATCGATCAATCGGGCCATCAGGTCGAAGGCATCGACGCCGAGCCGGTCGGCCGCAGCGCGCATAGAGAGGCCTTCCAGCGATTTCAGCTCGGCGACACCGACGGCCGACAAGCGGACGTTGTCCCAGCCGATCAGCGATACTTTGCTCTCGCCCGGGAATTCTGGGCCGCCGTGCTCGATCCAGCGGCGCAGGATGGCGCGCTGTTCCGGATCGGCGAGGCGCGCCTTGGCGGCGGCGATGCCGCCGTCGAAGGCCGCCGACGGCATCAGTTGAGCAAGCCAGGTCGAGCCGGCCGGATAGGGGTACATGTCGAAGCTGACATCAACGCCATCGGCGCGGTAGCGCTCCAGCCGCTCGATGGCAGCCGGCACTTTGCCCCAGTTCGGCTTTCCGGCCGACTGCAGATGCGACAAGAGGCCGGCGACGCCGGCGTCGCGCAAGACGTCGCAGAATTCCTCGATGGCCGGGATCAGCCCTGCCTCGTAGCTGCGGACGTGCGCGGCGACGAGCTTGCCGTGGGCGGCGACGGTGCGGCCGAGCGCAATGAGCTCGTCCGTACCGGCAAAGGCGCTCGGCGGATAGACGAGGCCGAGCGACAGGCCGGCGGCGCCCTGCGACAGCTGCGCCGACAGGAGCGCGCACATCGCCTCGATCTCGGCCGGCGTCGGCGCACGCCGGGCATAGCCCATCACCGCCAGGCGCAATGCGGCGTGGCCGACCAGCGAGACGAGGTTGAGGGCGATGCCGGCGCCGTGCAGCTGGCGCCGGTAAGCGTCGAAATCGGCAAAGATCTCGCTCGGGCGGGTCTCGCCGAGCAGGCCGGAAAAATGCTGCCTGAGATCCTTGCGCGACCCGTCGGTTGCCGGATAGAGCGAGTACGAGCAGTTGCCGACGACGATGCTGGTAACCCCCTGATGCGCCTTTTCCGGCCGGTCGGGCTCGCGCAGGAAGATGAGGTCGTCGTGGCAATGCGCGTCGATGAAGCCGGGGGCGAGATAGCGATCGCCGGCGTCGACGACGTCCACATTCCATCTGGCCGCCAGAGCGTGTCCGATGGCGGCAATGCGGCCGCCGTCGATCAGTACGTCGCCCCGGTACCAGGGCGCGCCGGTACCGTCGATGATGCGGGCGCCACGTACGAGCGTCTGCTGGTCTGCCATGAATGCCCGTCCTTCTTCAGCCGTCGATCGGTTCCGCCACCTGGATCAGGCAATCGCCCGCCTGACTGTCCGTATGCAGTCGGCGCGAGATGACGATGCCGGCCTCGGCGAACGGCAGGATGTCTTCAGCCGCCTCCGGGCGCTCGAGGTCATGATACCAGCCGGCGACGTCGCCAGCGGCGACCCGGGCACCGACATCGACTGCCGGCTCGAACCAGCCGCGCCGCGTCGCATAGACACCCTGGCTGTGGCGGCAGAGCGACAACAGCTGGAGGTGAGGCCGCTCGATGTCGACGGGCGTGCCGAGCACTGGGGCGGATGCGATGCCGAGGGTCATCAGCAACTGGTCGATGCACTGGGCGGTGAAGCGCATGCTTTCCGGCGTCACGGTGCCGCCGCCGCCGAATTCTCCGGACAGGCCGATCGCCCCGGCCCGCGCTGCGGCGCCCATGGATGTCGGTGCCGCCGGGCCGTTGTCGGCGACAAAGGCATGGCGCGGGCCCATGGCGCGGAGAAGGGCGAGTGCGCGATCGTAGCGTGTCCGGTCGGCCTGCCGCTCGATCAGAAGGCAGGGCAGGTGGGCCATGGACGTGCCGCCGGCGTGGATGTCGAAGATCACCTCGTGGCGGGGAAACAGCACAGTTTCGAGGAACTGCGCCATGCGGCTCGTCGGCGCACCGCCGGGGTCGCCCGGAAAAGCGCGGTTCATATTGCCGCCGTCGAACGGCGAACAGCGGCGTGCGGCCATAACGGCTGGCACATTGGCCATCGGCAGGACGGTGAGCGCGCCGCGGATCTGCGACAGATCCAGCCGACGCATCAGCCGCGTCAACTGCAGTTCGCCCTCGTACTCGTCGCCGTGGTTGCCGGCCATCATGAGGAGGCTCGGCCCCGTGCCGTTCTTCAGCCGCAGATAGGGAATCCTGATCTGATAATAGGGCGAGCGATCGATCGAATAGGGAATGGCAAGATATCCGGATTGTCGACCTTCCGCAGTAAAGTCGATGTCGGATACGACGCCGGTATGCATATCTGCCTCCAGAGCAAGCACGGGGAGCGCCCCGGGGGGCTTCTCCCCGGGGAGGCGCCCCGCCGATGGTGTCAAAGGGCGGCGACGGCCGTCATCTCGACCCGCAGATCCGGGTCGGCGAGACGCGCCTCGGTGCAGGCGCGCGCCGGCGGGCGGTTCGGATCGATCCAGCTGTCGTAGACGCTGTTCATGGCGTCGAAGTCGCCGATCGCCGAGAGGAAGACGTTGACGGCGATGAGCTTCGACTTGCTTGAGCCGGCCTCGGCAAGGAGCGCCTCGATCTTGCCGAGCACCTGCCGGGTCTGCTCTTCGATGCCGGCCTTGCGATCGTCCGCCACCTGGCCGGCGACGTAGACGAGGCCGCCGTGGCTGACGGCCTGGCTCATGCGCGGCCCCTTCTGGTAATACGCCATATTGGTCATCGGATTTCCTTTGTCGTTCGGGTGTTGGAAAGGAACTCAGCCGAAGCTGGTCAGAAAGGCAGTCGTTGCCGTCTGCGTCTGGTCGAGGCCGTAGACGACGGCATGACGGTCGAGGCAGGTGCAGGGATGCGAGATGCCGAATTCGACGACGTCGCCGACCTTGATACCGAGGTCTTCGGGAACGTCGAGGAAGGCATGCTGGTCATTCAGCTTGCTCACCTCGGCGCCCGCGAGCTCGGCGGTCAGGCGGCCGTCGCGATAGAGTGCGAGCGGTCGCGGCAGGCCCTGGTCGAGGGCCACGTCGCGAAGGCCCATGCCGCAGACGGCGAGCCCCGGCTCCGGGCGTGACAGCACCTCCGCCCAGACCCGTAGCGCTGGCCGGAAGGCGGCAGCCGCGGCAACAGGCTTACCGGCGAGGGTGAAACCGCCGCGCGCGTCGAGTGCCCTGAGGCCACGGTCGTAGGTGCCATGATCGTGGAAGAAGATCGCGCCGCTCCTCACCACCAGCACCGTCCTGCCGTCGCCGTCGATTGCAGGTTTCAGCGCCTTGACCACCAGGTCGAAATAGACCGAGCCGCCGGCCGTGACGATGAGCGGCCGCGCGGCATCGACGCGGCTGCGCACCACGGCCAGCAATTCGCCGGTCATCGCCATCAGCCGGGCAATCCGCTCGCGGGTCTCGACCGGATCGGCTGTCGCCGCGGCACCTTCGTAGGCCGCCACGCCAGCGAGACGGAAGCGCGGGGTCTGGCGCGCGATCACGGCGTCGGCCACGGCGGTTGCCGCCGCGACCGTGCGGGCGCCGCCGCGGGCGAGGCCGAGTTCGGGAAGGATGTTGAGGCGCGGCAGGTCGGCGCGCCCGGTCCAGGCGGCGGCGAGTGCCTCGATCAGCTCGGGCGTATCGGCAAATATGTAGATTTCGGCATCGTCGTACCCGGCGAGTGCTGCGGCGAGCCGTTTCGCTGCGGCACGGCCGCCGATCTCGTTGGCGAGGATCAGTCGGGTGAGCCCGGCCTTCAGCATCACCGACGCCTGGCGAATGTCGGCAACCGTGGTGCCCCAGGCGCCGGCGTCGACGAGGCGGCGGGCCAGCGTCGGAACCATCGGCGTCTTGCCGTGGGGAGCGATGGCGATGCCCTGTTCCCGCACGTAGCGGAGCATCAGGGCGGCATTGGCGTCGAAGACCGACAGGTTGAGCGAGATCAGCGGCAGTTGCATCGCGCCATCGAACGGCTTCAGAGCCAGTTCGGCGAGCCGGCTGGCGGCGACCGGCGCGTGACCGGCCGGAAAGCCGCGCAGGCGGTCGTCCAGCAGGAAGTCGGTACCGGCGCTGGAAAGCGGCAATTCGGCCATCTGGGTCACTCCTCGAGGAAATCATCGGCCCCGGCCTCGGTGGCGAGGCCGAGCCGGTAGATGCGGTTGGCGGTGCCGAAGAACATCGCCCGCTGGTCGTTCTCGCCGTATTGGCAAGCGATCTTGCGAAACACCTCGTAAATCTCGGCAAAACTGGCGTGCAGCCCGGCGGCGGGGAAGTCTGAGCCGAACATCGCCCGCTCCGCCCCGAAGCAATCGATGGCGTGGCAGATCACCGGCGACAGACTCGAGAGCGTCCATCGGGTGTCGTAGGCGACGAGGTCGGTGATCTTCACCGCAAGGTTCCGCTGGCGGGACAGCCGGGCCAGTCCTTCGCGCCACCGCGCCATGCCGTCGTCGCTGCGCTCTGCTGGGCTGCCGGCATGTTCGAGCACGAACTGCACGTCCGGGAAATCGGCGACGAGCCGCTCGGCTTCGTCCATCTGCCAGGGATAGAGCATCAGATCGAACACGAGGCCGTGCCGTCCGACCGCGGCGAGACCGGCACGCCAGGCCAGATCGCTCATCAAGCCGGGCCGGCGGGCGAAGCTCTTGCCCGGTTCCTCGTGCCAGCTGACGATGTCGCGGATGCCGACGACGCGCGGATTTTCCGCTTCGGCGGCGATCATCGCGGCGGCGTCCTCGGCGTCGAGTGGCACGCGCGCGACATAGCGGGCGGCAACACCGGTGGTGTGATCGAGCTCATCGAGCCAGCGGCTCTCCTCGAGCGGGTGGCCGTCCTCCCAGCCAGCTTCGACGTGGACGGTTGCAACGACAGTCTGCCCGGTGGCGTCGCGGCGATAGTCGGCGATGCCATAGTTGCGCCGGATGGCGGCCGGGCTGCCGTAGACCATCTCTTCGGCTTCCGCCGGCCGACGCGTCAGCCAGGGATGTCGGTCGAGCGACAGGTCCCACAGGTGATGGTGCGGGTCGATCACCGGGCCGCGGTAGATCCGCGTCATCGCTGCGCCTCACGCCCCGAAATGAGCAATAGCGCCAGGATCAGCGAGCCGAACATGATCGATCGCCAGCCGGGCGACGCGTTGACCACCGTGATCAGCGCCGTCGTGGTGACCAGCAAGATCGCGCCGGGAATGGTGCCGGCGTAAGAGCCGCGCCCGCCGAGGATCGAAGTACCACCCAGCACCACGGCCGCGATCGACGTCATCAGATAGGGATCGCCGATGCCGACGTAGCCCTGCCGGTTCATGCCGAGGACGAGGAGCCCTGCGACGCCGGAGAACAAGCCGGCGAGCGCATAGACGGCCAGCGTGGTGCGGTTGACGTTGACGCCCGACAGCCGCGCCGTCAGCGGATTGGCGCCAAGCGCCAGCAGGCGCGCGCCGAACGGCAGGCGATGGATGATGATCAGGACGGCGACGGCGACGAGGATCCAGACGACGATGCTGGCCGGCACGCCGAAGGGACGGGCCGAGCCGAGCCAGATCACTGCCTCGTTGGTGACAGAAACCGCGCTGCCGCCGGCGATCAGCACCAGGAGCCCCTGCAGGAAGGTGGCCATGGCCAGTGTCATGATGATGGCCGGTACGCTGAGGTAGACCTGCCCCATACCGTTGCCGAGGCCGATGACGGCAGCGACGGCGAGCGTCACGACGACGCCAACGATCCCGGTCGAATCCCAATCGGGCGAGATCAGCGGCAGAAGAATGGCGGTGACGGTGATCACCGCGCCGACCGACAGGTCGATGCCGCCAACCAGAATTACCAGCGTCTGTCCGGCGGCGACGATGCCGATGATGGCCGACAGTTCAAGGATGTAGCGCAGGTGGCCGACGGCACCGAAGCCCCTGAGCGTCGCGCCAGCGACGATCCAGACCAGGGCGACAAGGGCCAGGGTCAGCAGCGGCGGGTTGCGGAACAGGATGCGGGTGATCGACGCCGCCTTCATGCTTTCCTCCACCGGCTGGCAAATACGGGAATGGCGACGGCCCCGACGATGATGACGCCTTGCGCCACATACTGGGCGACCGGCGGGAAGCCGAGAAAGAACATCACGTTGATCATCACCGAAAGCAGCAGGCTGCCGGCGATGGCGCCGCGCATCGTGCCCTTGCCGCCGAGGAAGCCGACGCCACCGAGCACGGCGCCGGCCATGGAGTTGAGCGTGAACGACGTGCCGATCACCGGATCGCCCGAGCCGGTCTGCGCGGCGACGAACAGGCCAGCGAGCGCCGTCAACAGGCCGGAGATGGCGAAGGAGACGACGCGGATGCGTTCCACTGGCACGCCGGAGCGAAAGGCCCCGACCGGATTGTCGCCAACGGCGTAGAGGCCGATGCCAGTGGGCGTCGCCAGGAACAGCTTCCAGGCGATGAGGATTACGACGAGCAGGGCGAAGGCCGTCGGCTGGTGGCCGGCCAGCGCCTGCGACAGCCAGTCGGGGATGTAGCCACCCGGTCGCGGCAGGAGGAGCAACGCCACGCCGGTGATGATGAAGGAGCCGGCCAGCGTGACGATGATCGCCGGCAGGCGCATGTAGGCGACGATCAGGCCAGTGAGTGCGCCGATGACGAGGCCAGCGACGACGACGGCGACGAACCCGCCGAAAGCGCCCGCCGGGCCGCCCATGGAGATCGCCGCGACGACGGCCCCGAGGCTGACCAACGGGCCGATGGCGAGCGAGATGCCGCCGTTCAGCATCAACAGCGCCTGCGCCATGGTGACGAGCGCCAAGGGGAACCAGTTCTGCGAGAACTTGGAAAAGCCGCCGATGCTCAACAGGCCCGGGAACAGGATGGCGTAGACGATGAGGAAGGCGGCGACCACCAGATAGAGGCCATTGAGGCCGCGGTTGCGTCGCCGCTGAATGGCGAGATAGAGCCAGCGTGGGGACGATGGAGAGAGGTTCATGCCGCCACTCCCTCAATGCCGAGGCCCATGGCTGCGCCGACGATCGCTTCCTCGCTCGCCTTGTCGTGGGCAAGCGTCGCCACGACACGCCCCTGGCGGAAGACGACGACCCGGTCGCACAGATGGACGAGTTCGGGTGTGTCGGAGCTCAACAGCACGATGAGCTTGCCGGCATCGGCAAAGGCTCGCAGCATCAGATAGATTTCCCGTTTGGTGCCGACGTCGACGCCGCGCGTCGGGTCGTTGAGGAGAAGCACGCGCGGGGCGAGCGGCAGCCATTTGGCCAGCGCCACCTTCTGCTGATTGCCGCCGGACAGCGCCTGCACAAAGCGGTCGGTGTCTCCCCGGATGCTGAACTGCCGGGCGAGATCGGCAACGAGCGACGCCTCGCCGGTCCGGTCGCGCAAGCCGCGCCGCATCAACCGCCCGAGCGACGGCAGCAAGAGGTTGGCGGAAATGGCGTGGGTGAGGACGAGGCCTTCCTTCTTGCGGTCGGCCGGCACATAGGCGAGTCCCGCCGCCGTGGCCGCGGCGACACTCGCCAGGAGATGCCCGACGCCACAAATCTCAGCCTTCGACGCGGTTGCCGGAATGGCGCCGTAGAGGCCGAGAAGAAAATCCTCCTGCCCCTGTCCGATCAGTCCGCCGATGCCGATGATCTCGCCGGCCCGAGCCGAAAACGTGACGTCGCGCACGGCACCGGCCGAGAAACCGTCGACGCGGATGAGTTCCTCGCCCGCCGTCGCCGGAGCGAACGCGGGGAAGGCATCGCCCGGATCGCGACCGACCATCAACCGCACCAGGCCCTCGGCACTGACGTCGGCAAGCGAGCGGTCCGCCGTCACCATGCCGTCCTTCAGCACGGTGACGTGGTCGCACAAAGCCTGCACCTCATTCAGCCGGTGGGAGATGTACAGCACGGCGACGCCGCCGGCGGCGAGCGTGCGCACCAGCCCAGAGAGAACGCCTGCCTCGTGCGCCGACAGCGACGACGTCGGCTCGTCGAGGATGAGGACGCGTGGCCGGCGGAACAGCGCCTTGGCGATCTCCACCATCTGCCGCCGGCCGAGCGGTAGATCGCCGACCGGCATGTCGAGCGGCTCGGTCAGACCGACCAGCGCAGAGACCGCCGCCGCCCGGTCGCGCAGCGCGCGATAGTCGATGAGGCCGAAACGGCGTGGGGTGGCGCCGAGGCCGATGTTTTCGGCGATCGACAGCTCGGCCGCCAGGCTCAATTCCTGCTGCACTACGGCAACGCCGGCGGCGCGGGCGCCCTGCGGCGTCAGCTTGGTCACCGGTCGTCCATCCATCAGAATGGTCCCGCCGTCCGGCCTGAGTGCGCCGGACAGCAGGTTGATCAGCGTAGATTTTCCAGCGCCGTTCTCGCCAAGCAGGGCGTGAACCCTGCCCGGATAGAGGGCGATGTCGACCGCCTTCAGCACGGGATTTCCAAAAAACCCCTTGGATACGCCGCGCGCTTCGACGAGCGGCATGGTCACGTCCATGGCGGCCGGCTCCTTCCGACGGTCGATGTCAGTGCTGTGCCAGAAGCTTGTCGAACAGCGCCTGATCGTAGGGCGAGTAGATGTAGCCATCGGCCGGGAAGTCCTTGGCCTTGGCAAGATAGCTGTCGATGCTGGTGTCGTCGATGACCGGCAGCGGCACCTTGATGAAGGCCGGAACATCCTGGCCCTGCAGCGCCTTGACCGCGGCGTAGACAGAGAGAGCGCCGAGCCAGTTGGGCTGCATGGTGGCCCAGCCCTTCAGCTTCTTCGCCTTCCACAGTTCCAGGAACTGGCGGGCGTTTTCGCCGGTGGTCGGTACCTGCGCGCGGCCCTGGCGGTCAAATGCCATGACGGAACCGGCCGACAGGGCGCCGCCGAGCGACAGCACGCCGTCGATATCCGGGTGCGCGAACAATAGGCTGGTGATCGCCTCCTGGGCCGGGGCGACATTGTATTCGGTGTTGGTCTCGGTGATCACCTCGATGCCGGGGTTGGCGGCGAGGACGGGCTGGGCGCCCTTGCGGCGGTCGTCGCTGACGGAGACGCCGGCCGGGCCGTTCATGACGACGATCTTGCCCTTGCCGTTCAGTTGGGCGACCAGCCACTTGGCCGCCGCGCCGCCCCATTCGTTGGAGTCGGTGTTGATCTTGGCGGTCAGCTTATCGGTATCGACCAGGCTGTCGAAGTTGACGACGGCGATGCCCTTGGCGCAGGCGTCGGCGATGACGCGGTTGAGCGCGGTGGAGGAGCCAGCCTCGACGATGATGGCGTCGATGTTGGCGTCGACCATCGACTGGATCTGCTGGATCTGGGTTTGGGCATTACCCTGTGCGTCGGTGATCATCAGGTCCTTGACGAGGCCCTGCTTCTTCAACGTGGCGACCTCGTCGGCAATCGTGCCTTCGGTCTGCTTCATCCAGGTTGGCACGGAATAGATATTGGCCCAGCCGACCGTGTAGGGCGCCTTGCGATCGCCCTTGATGCAGGTCGCCGCGGCGTTCGCCTCGCAGGCGACGGTGAGTGAGAAGAGCGCGACGGCGGCGCTCGCCAGCAGCGTGCGGCCGAGGTGCAGGTTCGAGGCGATGCGACTCATGAATATTCCCCCTCTATTGGCGGCGCCGGTTGCCGGCGCTTGTGATGTCTGCTATTACAGACATACACACTAAATACCGGACATGGCGACTATAGGCGGAAAATCAGGCTTTGCAATAGGGTGTGTGGACGCTGCTGGATGCGCGCATGGCCTGTTGACACCCTCTGAGACACGTTTCACAAGCGACGAGAGCCGGCCGACCGGCGATGGGACAATGGACATGGACGTCAGGGCGGATCAGGCGATTGCAAAGCGGGCGCGGGGCCTCGATCGCGCCTTCGAGATCCTCGACTACCTGCGGCTCAGGCGCGAGGCTGCCAATCCCAACGAGATCGCCTCGCAGATCGGCGCGCCGCGCTCGTCCGTCTACGAACTGGTCGGCCTCTTACTGCGGCAAGGCATTCTCGAACATGTGGACGGCGAGGGGCGCGTGTTCCTCGGCCGCAAGCTGTTCTTCCTCGGCAATGCCTACGAAGAGCACTACGACTTCACCCGCGAATGCGATCGGGTGCTTGAAGGGCTGGCGACGGAAACGCGCGAAACCGCGCAGTTCTGCATGCTCGACGGCAACAAATACGTCGTCGTCCGCATGCGCGAGGGTGCGCGGCCCTTCCGCATCTCCTCCGACATCGGCCAGCCCGTGCCGATTCCCTGGACGGCCTCGGGCCGGCTGTTGGTCGGCGATATGACCGACGCTGAGATTGTGGAATTGATCCCGCGCGAGGATTTCCGCCTGCCTGATGGCAGCTGGCTCGATCCCACCGCCTTCATCGCCGAGGCGCGCACCGCCGCGCATGCCGGCGTCTTCACCTTCGACAGCATTGTCGACAGCTTCACCCACTGCTTCGCCGTCGCCATCGCCGGCATGGGTCGACGCTGCATCGCCACGCTGTGTCTGGTGGCGCCGCGCGACGACGGCGTCCGCAATCGCGATCGCTACATCGACGCCCTGAAGGCGGCGGCAGTGCGGTTGGGATCGATCGGTGTCCCCAAGCCCTGAGACGCGGATCGGCGTGAACGGCCGATCCAGGCTTCGCTGTCGCGCGCCGTCAGGTCGACTTCAGGGAGTGCTTCTTCAGCTTGTCGAACAGCGTCGTCTTGGGGATGCGCAGGGCCTGCGCGGTCAGCGTCAGATTGTGGTCGCAGCGGCTCATCGCCTCGACGATCATCGCCCGTTCGAAGGCGTCGACCGCCTCGGGCAGCGGCAGGGCCTCCTCCTCGCGCACTTCGGCAAATGGCGGGAACCCCATCTCGATGCCGAGAACGAGGCGATCGGCGACGTTGCGCAGTTCACGCACGTTGCCGGGCCAGCCATAGGCCACCAGCCGCTGCATCTTGGCCGGCGGCACCACCGGTACCGGCCGACCGTGGGCGATTGCGAGCTGTTCGACAAAGTGGGCGAACAATCGCGGGATGTCCTCGCGCCGGTCCCTGAGCGGCGGCAGCAACAGCGATGCGACGTTCAGCCGATAGTAGAGATCGGCGCGGAAACGTCCCGCAGCTGACAGCACGCCCAGGTCGGCCTTGGTGGCGGCGATGACGCGGCAGTTGATGTCGATCTGGGTATTGGAGCCGAGCCGTTCGAGCGTGCGTTCCTGCAAGACGCGCAACAGCTTGATCTGCACCGACACCGGCATCGACTCGATCTCGTCGAGAAACAGCGTGCCGCCGTTGGCGTATTCGATCTTGCCGATGCGCCGCTTTGCCGCCCCGGTGAACGCCCCGGCCTCATGGCCGAAGATCTCGCTCTCCACCAGGCTTTCCGGCAGTCCGCCGCAATTGACCGCGACGAAATGGCCCTTGCGGCGTGGGCTCGCCTCATGCAGGCAGCGGGCGATCAATTCCTTGCCCGTTCCGGTCTCGCCGTTGATCAGCACCGAGGCATTGGTGTCGGCGATATCCTGGATCAGCTGCCGCAAGCGCACGATCGAGGCGGACTGGCCGAGGATGCGGGCCTCAAGCCGGTCGCGATCGCGCAATTGATGCTTGAGATCGCGGATTTCGAGGGTGAGCGCGCGTTTCTCCAGGCCTCGGCGCACGACATCGACCAGAAACTCCGGCTGGAACGGCTTCTCGATGAAGTCATAGGCCCCGGCCTTCATCGCCTTCACCGCGAGTGCCACATCGCCGTGGCCGGTGATCAGCACCACCGGCAGTTCCGGATCGATGGTCTGGATTTCATCCAGCACCGCCAGTCCGTCGCGGCCCGGCAGGCGGACATCGGTGACGACGAGGCTCGGCAGGCTGCTGCGCACCTGCGCCAACCCGTCCTCCGCAGTCGCTGCGCCGACGGTCGCGATGTGCTCGATCTGCAGCGCCTGTTCGCAGCCGAAGCGAACGTCCGGATCATCGTCGATCACCAGGACAAAGCCGCTCATGCCGCCGCCTCCTTTGCGCGCGGCAGCCGCATGACGAAACTGGCGCCGCTGTCCGATGCGTTCGTGGCCGTCAGGTCTCCGCCGAAATCGCGGACGATGCCGGCCGAGATGGCGAGGCCGAGGCCCAGCCCGGCGCCGGGCGCCTTGGTGGTGAAGAAGGGTTCGAACAGATGGGCGAGGAGGTCGGCGGGCAGGCCGGGTCCGTTGTCGCGGATCTCGACCGAGACCTCTTCGCCGCAGAGCCCGGTTCTGAGCGTCAGCCGGCGTTCGGCCTGGCCTTCGGTGGCATCGAGCGCGTTGCCGATGAGATTGAGCATGACTTGCTCGAGCCGGTTGGGGTCGCACCAGGCCGTCACGCCGCCATCGATTTCGTCGACCAGCGTGACCGACTGCCGTTTGATGCGGTGGTCGAGGAGAAACAGTGCATTGTCGATCGTCCGCCGGATCGATACCGCCTGCATTTCGCCCGACGACTTGCGGGCAAACGACTTCAATTCGCCGGTCAGCCGCGCCATCCGCTCGACCAGCGGTCGGATACGGTCGAGGTTGGAGCGGGCTGCGGCTGCGTCGCCACGTTCGAGGTACTTGATGGTATTTCCGGAAATCGTGGCGAGCGCCGCGAGCGGTTGATTGAGCTCGTGCGCCATTCCGGCCGAGAGCTGCCCGATGACGGCGAGCTTGCCCGCCTGCACCAAGCCGGACTGGGCCTCGCGCAACGTCCGTTCGGCGCGACTGCGCTCCTCGACCTCCTCCTGCAGCCGGGCGTTGGCAACGACGAGGGCCGAGGTTCGCTCGGCAACGGTGCGTTCGAGGCTGTCGTGGGCGAGTTGCAATGCGGCGCGGGCCCTGGTCAGTTCCTTGATGTGGCGATTGCGCTGCAGCGCGGCGAGGGCGCCGCCGGAAACGAACAGCGTCGCCAGGGCCGCCAGAGCAGCGGCACTCTCGGCCTGATCGACAGCGCCGCGCAGGTCCGAGAATACGGTCAGCTGCCACGGCGTGCCGGGCATCGGCCGTGTCTCCGTCAGATAGAGCCCCGGGATCGGCGTCGGTTGGCTGGCGTCGCCCATGCCACTCAGTTCGACGATGCTGCTGTCGGTATCGAGCCGCTGGCGCACGGTCATGCCGATCGGGTTCAATTCGCGGTCATTGTATTGCTGGGCCTGCGCGATTTCGGCGCGGACCGCCGGATCGAGCGGCCTCAGCGTGCCATATTTCCAGGCCGGGATCGAGGAGAGCACCACCACCCCGTGTTCGTCGGCAAGGAGAGCCGGCGCCTCGGCCGACGACCACGAGCGCTCGAGTTGCTGGAGGCCGACCTTGACCACACCGGTGCCGACGACAGCGTCACCCACATGCAGCGCCGTCGACAGAAAATAGCCAGGCTCGCGGTTGGTGGTGCCGATGCCGTAGAACCGCTCGATATGGCCGATTCCGGCATTGCGGTAGTAGGGGCGATAGGACAGGTCGCGCCCGACGAAACTGTCGTACTGGTTCCAGTTTGACGAGGCGATGCACCGTCCGGTGGTGTCGAGGATATAGACGGCGAGCGTACCGATGCTGGCGTTGAGGCGTTCGAGGTAGCGGTCGGCGGTCGCGCGTCGCTCGGATTCGGTCGGCGCCATGGCCAGCTCGATGATGCTCCGGTCATAGCTGACGACGATCGGGAAGGCGGCGAATTTCTCGATCTCGCGCTCGATGCTCGCCGCATAGAGATCGAGCCGGTGGCCGGCGCTGCCGCGAATTTCGCCGAGTGCGCGCTCGAACGTCGCCTCATAGCCGATCCAGCCGGCCAAGGCCGCGGCTGCCAGCATCGCGAGGATCCGCAGCGCCGACGGGGCGAGCGAACGCGCCCAGCCGGGGCGGCCGGCAAGGGACACGGGAGATGCTGCGATGGGTGGGGTCATGGCAGGCGGAACTCGACAATCGGCGCATACCCAAAAAACACGATAGCAAAAAGGCACGATCGCGTCCGAGCGACATTGACGCACCGCACAGTGGTCACTGCAGCTACGGGCCTTGCCCTCGGGCGCCCGGTCGCGACAGAGCCACACGGAGCGCCTTGGCTCGCGTGTGGCTCTGCGTTGCGGATCCGGCGCTTGGGACGGAAATGGCGCCGGCCGACTTCGAGATCAGTGGAAGAACTTCAACAGGAAGACGGCGATCACGACCATGCCGGCGCCGCCGATGCGGGTGGAGATCTGGGCAAACGGCATCAGCTCCATGCGATTGCAGGCCGACAGGATGGCCACGTCGCCGGTGCCGCCGAGACCGCTGTGGCAGGCGGTGACCACGGCCGCTTCCACCTGGTACATGTTGAGCAGTTTGCCGACGAACCAGCCGGACGAGACCATCGCCAGAACCGTCACGGTGCAGATGATGAAGTAGGGCAGGGTGAACGCCGCCACCAAGTCATTCCATGGCACGTAGAGGACGCCGAGGCCGACCAGCAGTGGATAGGTCATGTTGGTGGCGATGAACTTGTACATCTGTTGGGCGCCCAGCTCCATGCGGGCTGGGATGAGCATCGACACCTTCAGCAACGCAGCGCCGATGATCATGATGATCGGGCCGGGAATGCCGATGAAGGGCGACAGGAACGAACCGAGGATGAACATCGTGCAGGCCATGATCAGGCCGGCGCCCATCAGCGGCAATTCGATCGGCTTCTCGACCGCCATTTCCTTCAGGAGCTCGTTGTCGTCGCCCGAACGGACCAGAAGGCCGTTGCCGGTATATTCAGGCCTCTTTTCGCCGATCCGCTTCATCACGCCAGTCGAAACGATGGCGACGACGTTGCCGATGAGGGCGGCCGGGATGAGGGAGGCGATAAGTCCCGCCTGCGGGGTAGAGAGGATGTCGGAGTAGGCGAGCGAGAGCGGCAGGATGCCTTCGCCGATGCCCCCGGCGATGATCGGCATGACGATGTAGAAGAACGTGTGGGCGGGCGTATAGCCGAAGACGAGGCCGGCCAGCATGCCCGCCGCGACCGCACCGAGCGTGCCGACCGCGAGTGGCACGAACATGCGCATGAAGCCCTGGATCAGCACCCGGCGGTTCATCCCCAGCATCGAACCGGTGACGAGGCAGGCAATGTAGAGGTAGAGGAAATTGGCGTCCTTCATCACTCCGGTGATCGACTTGACGAAGATCTTGCCGAGATCCGGATAGAAGGCCTGGTAGCCGACGAGAGCGGACGAGACGAACAGGCACAGGATCGCCGAGCCGCCGATATGCCTGAGGACCGGCACCTTGGCTCCGATTTCGGCAAACAGGAAGCCGAACATCATGATGGCGGCGAATCCGCCGATCATGTCGGCCGGGAGTTTCTGCACATAGGCGGCGCCGAAAATGACGGCGGCGATCGCCACGAACAGTGGCAGCGGCAGCGGGCCGACCTTAGCTGAGCCCAGCCGCTGTAGAATGTCCGTCTCGGCGCGCGCGCCGACGGTGGATATGTCGGAAATGTTTGCCATGCTGGGTTCCTCCTGGTCGGCCAATTCTTCTGAAGGCCTGAAGCGCGATAGCGCGCAGTCGTCCCCACAGACGCATCGAACGTGCCAACACCCGGAATCTCAACACATTGGATTATCTCGTGAATTTCCATCATTCCTGGCCCGTCGCGCGGATTTCCGGATAGGCGGCCAGAATTTCGTTCGGAAGTCCGAACAGCCGCGCGCGTCAGCATCGACGGGTTTCGAACCCGAAGGGCTCGAACGCTCAGACCAGGAGATGCGGCAAGATGTCGTCGGGGAGGGGCCGATCCCGTCGAGCCTCGGTCCTGGACCGGCCATTCGGCGCGGCACCGCGTCAGTCGCGGCGTTGGTAGATCCCGAGGCAGAAGCGGTGCGGGCCGGGAACGCCGGGCGGCACAAGGGCGACGCGGTCTCCGGGGTGGATGGTCGCCGCAGCGACGCCGATGGCCCGATGGTTGACCATCAGCGATTCGACCTCGGCGTCGGAGACCTCGAGCAAACGGAGGAGGTCAGCCCCGCTGATGGCGCCGTCGAGTTCGACTAGATGCGGCGACGCCCATCCCCGATCGCGAAAGATCCGCGTCAGATCCATGAAGCCGACGACCTCGATCGTTCCGCTCATGTCAGCTCCGTCCCGGTGGCGGGTTCGCCCTCGTAGTCGAGCGCATCGATGCTCATGTCGCGCACGTCGACCGTGAGCATCCGCCTGACGAGCGGCATGCCGAGGCCCAGTACCAGCTTCAGCGCCTCGGCTGCGGCGAGCGTACCGAGGATGCCGGGGACGACCCCCAGGATGCCGAACTCGGCACACGTCTGAGCCCGGCCGTCGTCCGGCTGCCGCATGATCGCCCTGAGGCTCGGATTGCGGCTGCCGTCCGGCCCGGTTGCGTACGGCATCAGCACTGTCACCCAACCGTAGAACTCGATGACGGCCGCGGCCACCAGCGGCCGTTCCAGCGCTTCGCAGGCATCGGCGACGAGGAACCGGGTGGCGAAATTGTCGGTGCCGTCGATGACCACGTCGTAGCCGGACAGAACGTTGCGCGCGTTGGTCGCATCAAGCCGGATGGCGTGCGCCTCGACGGTCACATGCGGGTTCAGTCGGAGAATGGCGTCGCGCGCGCTTGCGACCTTCGGCCGGCCGATGTCCGGCGTGCCGTGGATGACCTGACGCTGCAGATTGGAGAGCGAGACGGTGTCGTCATCGACGATGCCGATGGTGCCGACGCCGGCGGCTGCGAGATACTGCAGGATCGGCGAGCCGAGCCCACCGGCCCCGACCACCACCACGCGCGCAGCCTTCAAGGCCTGCTGTCCGGGCCCGCCGATGTCGCGCAGCACGATATGGCGGGCATAGCGCTGCAATTCCTCGTGCGACAACACCGGACTGTCTCCCTCAGCGGTCAGCCGCCGCCGACCAGTGGGAAGATGGCCAGAACCACGCCGCCGGCTAGTCTCTGCTCCGGCTCGGCGTGGCGGCCGTTGACAAACAGCATGCCGACGTCCGCCACCTCGATGGCGAGGGTGTCGAGAACGTCAGCAATCGTCGTTCCTTCCGGAACGTCCTGCTCGGCGATCTTAAAACGACCCTGCCGGAACGTAGCGAACAGTTTGACCGTGATCTTCATGTTCTCGCGTTCCAGCAGGGAGACCCAGGAGACGGGACGGGTCTAGAAGTTCCAGAAGCTCGCCAATTCCTTTTGATCCATATCCCATTTGACGTTGTGCGGCGCGATCGACTCCAGTTCGAAGAACTCCGGCAGGCGGTCGGTTTCCGGGCCGAGGCCGGCGGCGAGATTGAAGGCGTGTTCGATCTTCAGGACTTGCTTGCCCAGGCCGATGACGTCGTCGCCGGTCAGGTTGATGCCGTAGCGGGCATTGAGCATGTCGATCACGCCGCCGAGGCACGCCGGAATGTCGAGCGCTGGGAAAGCGATGAACAGGCAGAGGCCGGTCGAGTCGATGGCCGCCGTGGCAATCTGCAGATTGCGCGACAGCTCCACCTGGCCGTCGTTCGACAGCGGATCAACCTTGCCGCCGACGTTGAGGATGTTGGTGGCGATGGCGTAGCCGGCGGTATGGTCGGCGCCCATCGTCGTCGTCGCGTAGGTGACGCCGATGCCCTTGATCGGGCGCGGATCATAGGCCGGGATCGCCTGATTCTTGACGACCGGAATGCGAGTCATGCCGAAGGCGCGGCCGACGTGGCCGGTGCCGCCGCCGAGCATGCGGCCCAAGGGTGTCGCATTGGTGATGTCGTTGCGCAACAATTCCAGGATGCGCTTGCCGTCGCCCCACGGTATGAGGCCCGCTTCCATGGCGACGGCGAACATCACCGGCGTCTCGATCGAATCGACGCCGATATCGTCGAAGACGTTGTCGATCTCGGCAATGACGTCGAGGTCTTCGACCATACCGTCGGCACCGAGCGCCCAGATCGTCTCGTATTCGAAGCCGGATGTGACGTAGTTGCCGTCCTTGTCGTTGTAGATCTGCGAGCATTGGATCTGGCACGAGGGCGAGCAATTGTGGCTCGGCTCGCCGCCGCGGGCGACGATATTGTCGTACATCGTCTCGCCGGAAATGGCGTCATGGTGCGCGCACTGGCCGGAAGTGAAGTTCTTGGTCGGCAAGCCGCCGGCCTCGTTGAGGACGTTGACGAGAACGGCGGTGCCGTACTTCTTCAGGCCCTGGCCGGATACCGGATGATCCAGCAAGGTCTTGGTGAAGGCCTGATTGGCGGCTTTGAACTTCGCCGGATCGGCGAGCGGCAGGGCAACACCGCCCTCCGGGTTGATGACGATCATCTTGATCTTCTTCGAACCCATCACCGCGCCGAGGCCGCCGCGGCCGAACGAGCGGATCTTGCTCTCCGGGTCCTTGACCGAGATGTTGGCGATGGCCATCAGGTTCTCGCCGGCCGGGCCGAGCGTGATGACGCCGAAGTCTTCGCCGTAGTGCTCGTTCACGTGTTGGACGGTGGCGAAGGTGCCGAGCCTCAGAACCTCGGTCTCCGGCTTGATCGTGGCGCCATCCTTGTCGACGACGACGGTGTACCAGGTATCCCCAGCCGGCTTGCCCTCGACGACGATCGCCTTGTAGCCGAGGCGGGCGATGATGCGCGACGAGGTGCCGCCGGCGGAACATTCCTTGATGCCGCCGGTTAGCGGGCTCTTTGAACCGCAGGAGAAGCGGTTGGCGTTCGACGCCGCCGTGCCGGAGAGGAGGCCGGGGGCGAACACCAGCTTGTTGTTCGGCCCGAGCGGATGGCAGGTCGGCGGAACTTCCGCCGCCACGATGGTCGAGGTCAGCGCCCGACCGCCCAGACCGGCCCAATCAGCCGGCACGGGTTCGACCTTGACGGTCAGATTGGTCATGTTGACGCGCAGAATCTTGTCCATGGAGGGCTCCCGTCGCGGGGCATCTCGGCCAGAATCGGCGGAGTTTTCCGCCTCGATCCGCATCTCGCCGACAACGCCCGTCGAATTGCGTTGTATGGCGACATTCAA
This sequence comes from Ancalomicrobiaceae bacterium, assembly GCA_031291575.1. Taxonomy (GTDB): domain Bacteria; phylum Pseudomonadota; class Alphaproteobacteria; order Rhizobiales; family Ancalomicrobiaceae; genus CAIYYN01. The sequence continues at coordinate 27,039 of JARLIT010000077.1, read as the reverse complement.
CTCCAGTCGCGACCGTTCGTAAAATCGGCATGACTTCCTATTATGCGCGGGCAAACATAATGCCGGGTCGCCGTATTGGCCGGCGACGATACTGAAGCAATCCGTCGTTACTTGCAGTCATCTTGGCAGTGTTGGTCTGCCCTACCGGATCTTGCCTAATCGTCGTTCGGCCCCGATGGCGCAACGATGTGGCCGGACAGCGCGGCGAGATGCGGCTCGGCGGCCTTCAGCGCCTGCTGCTCGATCTCGCGGTAGCGGGTGATGATCTCGCGGCCGACGTCGGTCAACTCGGCACCGCCGAGACTGCCGGTCGTGCCGGTGACGATCGGTTGGCCAAAGGCCTCGTTCATGTGATGGATCAGTTCCCAGGCGCGCCGATACGTCATGCCGAGCGTGCGCGCCGCTGCCGAGATCGAGCCGGACGCGCCGACCTCCTCCAACAGCCGCACCTTGCCGGGGCCGATGCGCGTTTCCGGCTCGATGCTGAGATAGAGGCGGAGCGAGATCATTTCGGTCTCCTGAACATTCCGATATTGCGATACTAGAGCAGGATGCTTTCAGATGGAATCGCCCGGCGATCCATCTGAAAGCTGAAGCACTGCTCTATGAATCGATTAGAGCGCTGATTCAGCTGTCACATGTTTCCATGTGACAGCATCGCGCTCTGGCAAATGGGGCGGCGCGAGGAAGTCCGGCTGTCCCTCCAATCCGACATCGACGCGCGGGGGCGGAGCGGCTCCTGCGCCAAGCCTGGGACGACGAGATGGCTCAACTGTCAAGCGACGCTTTCGCCTTCGATGGCGGCCTGATGCCGATCGAGACGGCCCTCGCGCTGTTGGCCGAACGGATCCGACCGATCGAGGAGATCGAGACGGTCGATCTGCGCGGCGCCGACGGCCGCATCCTGGCGGCGCCAGTCGTCGCGCCGATCAATCTGCCGGTGTTCGACAATTCCGCGGTCGATGGCTACGCCGTGGCGCATCGCGATCTGGCCGCGGAGGGGCCGACGACGCTGCCGGTTCTCGGGCGGGTGATTGCGGGTGAGTCTGCCGAAGCGGCGAGGCGAGGGGCCGCCGTGCGCATCTTCACCGGCGCGCCGTTGCCGGCGGAAACCGACACCGTCTTCATGCAGGAGGACGTCACGCTGATCGACCTCGGCGAGGTCGTTCTGCCGCCGGGTCTGCCGGCCGGCGCCAACACGCGACCAGCCGGAGAGGACATCGCCGCCGGCGCCGAGGCGTGCCCTGCCGGCCGCCGGTTGACCCCGCGCGACGTGGCCCTGCTCGCAGCGCTCGGCATCGACCGCGTCAACGTTCGCCGTCGGCTGCGGGTCGCGGTGTTCTCGACCGGCAACGAACTATGCGATCCCGGCGGCGCGCTCCCGCCCGCCGGTATATACGATTGCAACCGCTACAGCCTGATGGCCATGCTGACGCGGCTCGGCTGTGACGTGACCGACCTCGGCATTCTCAGAGACAGCCGCGCCGAGACGGAAACGGCGCTTCGTCAGGCGGCGGCAACTTCGGATCTCGTCGTCACGAGCGGTGGCGTGTCGACCGGTGACGAGGATCACGTCAAGGCGGCGATCGCCAATGCCGGTTCGCTGGTGTTCTGGCGGCTGGCCATCAAACCCGGCCGCCCGGTTGCCATGGGGTTGATCGACGGCACGCCGCTCATCGGCCTGCCCGGCAATCCTGTCGCCGTCTTCATCACCTGCGCCTATGTGCTCCGGCCCTTCGTGCTGGCGCTGTCCGGCGGGACCGTCCAGCAGCCCGTCCCGGCGCTGGTGACGTCCGGCTTCGCCTACGTGAAGAAGGCCGGACGGCGCGAATACGTCCGCGTCACCCTCGAGCGGAGGGGTGCATCGGTCGTCGCGGACAAATACCCGGTCGACGGCGCTGGCGTGCTGACGTCGCTGACCCGCACCGACGGCATGGTCGAACTTCCCGAGACATTGACGCGGCTCGAACCGGGCGAACCCGTTACCTTCTTCGACTATAGTCAAATTTTCTGACGAGAATCGCCAATCTGTCGGCTAGGCGAATGACTTCGAGTTGAAAGCTTGATTCCACTCATGTCGTGACGCCACGCTTCGGCGATAATGCCAGCCTCTGTCTATAATGCTTCAAGACGGATCCAAGCGGAACACATGTTTGGCACCTTCAGTCTGTTCGATTCTGCCTTCGTTGCCATCGTTCTTCTGTCGCTGAAGGTGACGTTGACGGCGGTCGGCTGCGCCGGCCTTGTCGGCCTGCCTCTTGGCGCGGCGCTGGCGCTCGGCCGCTTCCCCGGCCGTCCCGTCATCATCGTTATCGTCAATGCCTTTATGGGCCTGCCGCCGGTGGTTGCCGGCCTGGCCGTCTTCCTGCTGTTGTCACGCTCGGGGCCGCTCGGCGGGTTCGGGCTGCTGTTCTCGCCGGCCGCGATGGTCGTTGCGCAGTTCTCGCTGGTGCTGCCGATCATCATCGCCCTGACCCGGCAGACCATCGAGGACCTGTGGGGGGAGTATCGCGACCAGCTCACCTCAATGGGAGCCGGACCGCTGCGGGCGATCCCGACCCTCATCTGGGATGCGCGATTCTCGCTGGTCACCGGTCTGCTCGCCGGGCTCGGCCGCGCCTTTGCCGAGGTCGGCGCGATCCTGATCGTCGGCGGCAACATTGCCGGCTTCACCCGCACCATGACGACGGCAATCGCGCTCGAGACGTCGAAGGGCGACTTGCCGCTGGCGCTTGGCCTCGGCGCCGTGCTGATGGCGCTGACCCTCGCCATCAACGGGCTGGCGCTTGCCGTATCGCGCCTTGGCGCACGGTTCGCCGGATGACCAGCGTGACCTCCGCCCCCTCGATCCTGCCTCTGACGCTCGATCGCGTGGCCTATGAGGTCGGTGGCCGACGGCTCGTCGGCGTGGAATGGGCGACGATCGCCAAGGGGCGCAAGACGGTCGTGCTCGGTCCCAACGGCGCCGGCAAGACGCTGTTTCTGAGGCTTTGTCATGGCCTGATCAAACCGAGCGCGGGAACCATCGCCTTCGCGAGCGGTATCCGCCCGGCGCCGCAGCAGCACGCCATGGTGTTCCAGAAGCCAGTGCTGCTCCGCCGCTCAGTCGCCGCCAATCTGCACCACGCATTGGCACTCGCCGGCCTCGGCTATTTCGAGCGTCGTCGCACCTCCAGGCTGATCCTCAACCGCTTCGGCCTCGGCGATCTCGCCGACCGGCCTGCACGCGTCTTGTCGGGCGGCGAGCAGCAGCGTTTGGCAATCGCCCGTGCGGTCGCTGTCGGACCGGAGTTGCTGTTCCTCGACGAACCGGTATCCGGCCTCGATCCGAGCGCCATGCGGCAGATCGAAGAGATGCTGGTCGCGCTGCATGCCGACGGACTGACTTGGGTCATGACCACCCATGACCTTGCGCAGGCCCGCCGCCTCGCCGACGATATCCTGTTCTTTCACGCCGGCCGGCTGCTCGAAGCCGCTCCGGCCGACCGCTTCTTTGCCGAGCCTGCGACGGAAGAAGCGCGGGCGTTCCTGGAAAGCCGGTTGTTCTGGTAGCTTCAATCAAAACGGGAGAAAGACCATGTTGCGCAGGCTGATAACGACCGCGGTGCTCGCCGCCGCCGTGCTCGGACCAGTCACGGGCCCGGGACAGGCAGAGGATCGGTTCATCACCGTGGCGTCGACCACATCGACGCAGGATTCCGGCCTGTTCGGCTACATTCTGCCGATCTTCGAGGCGAAGACGGGCATCAAGGTCAAGGTCGTGGCGCAGGGCACCGGCCAGGCGCTCGATACGGGGCGGCGCGGCGATGCCGACGTCGTCTTCGTGCATGCCCGTGCGGCGGAGCTGAAGTTCCTGGAGGAGGGTTTCAGCACCAAGCGTTCGCCGGTGATGTACAACGATTTCATCGTCGTCGGTCCGAAGAGCGACCCGGCGGGGATCGCCGGCTCGAAGGACGTTGCCGCCGCTCTCAAGACGATTGCCGAGAAGAAGATCCCGTTCGTGTCGCGCGGCGATAAGTCCGGCACGCATATGGCCGAACTGGCGTTGTGGAAAGTGGCCGGCCTCGACCTCGCAGCGATCCGCGGCGAGTGGTACCGCGAGATCGGCCAGGGCATGGGCGCGACGCTGAATACCGCCGGAGCCATGCTGGGCTATGCGCTCTCCGACCGCGCCACCTGGATCGCCTTCAAGAACAAGGGCGATCTGGCCATCGCCGTCGAGGGCGACAAGCGGCTGTTCAACCAGTACGGCGTCATGTTGGTCAATCCGGCCAAATTCCCGGCGGTCAAAGTGGCAGACGGGCAGGCGTTCATCGACTGGCTGATATCCGCCGATGGCCAGAAGGTGATCTCCGAGTACAAGATCGACGGCCAACAGCTGTTCTTTCCCAACGCCAACGATCCCAATGCCTGAGGTCTTTGACCGTCTCAGGCGCGTCGCGGTCGACGACATTCTGGCGGCCTGGATCGGCGGGGTCGGGGTGCTCCCGACGGTCTCCGTTCCGATCGCCGAGGCGCGCGGGGCGGTCGCGGCCGAGCCGGTGGTCGCGCCACGGCCGATGCCGGCCACCGCCATCGCGCTGGTCGACGGACGGGGAGTGATCGCAGCCGAGACGTTTGGGGCGTCGCCCTACGCGCCGGCGGACGTGTCGCAGTCGCTCGCCGTCAGGGCCGGCGATCCGGTGCGGCTGCCCTTCGACGCCGTCGCTGTCGCCGACGATGTGACGGCTACGGCTGCGGAGGTCGCGGTCGCGCCCGGTACCAACCTGCGCCGGGCCGGGGAGGATGCGCTGGCCGGCAGCCTTCTTGTCGATGCCGGCGAACGGCTCGGGGCTCGGGCCGTCGCCATGCTCGCCGATGCGGGGGTGGATGTGATCGCGGTCAGGCGGCCACGCATTCGCGTGGTTGCGAGCCCGAACGCCGCAGCTCAGCCGGCGATCGACCTCCTGGAAAGCCTGCTCGGCTGCTGCGGCGCACGCCTTCATCTCGTGCAGCCTGACGCCATGGCTGAGATCGGCCTAGCCGCCGTCGATCTGGTCTTGCTTGTGGGTGGTCTTGCCATCGGCGAGGCTGACGCCGCGTTTCAGGCTGCTACCCGATCGCCCGGCTGGCGGCCGATCGGTCGGCCGGCCCTCAGGCCCGGCGAAACGGTCGTTGCGGGATGGCTGGGCGGCACGCCTGCGCTGATCGTGCCGTCGCGACTGGACGACGTATTGGCGACTGCCCTGGCACTGGCTTGCCCGCTGCTCGACTGGCTGGCGGCAGCCCGGCCGGTGCCTGCAGCCAAGACCCTGCCACTGACCGGCAAATTGGTTTCGGCGATTGGCATGAGCGAGCTCGCGCTGGTAGCCGAAACCGGCGACGGTGGCGGCTTCGATCCGTTGGCCGTCGGCTCGCTCGGTGCCCGGGCGCTGATCCGGGCGACACATTGGGGCCTGATCGGTCCTGAGAGCGAAGGCTCTAGCGCCGACAGCCGCTTCGCCGCCTGGCCCCTGCCGACTTGAACGGAGCATGCCGATGAAACAGAGCCAGTTTCTGACTGTCGTCAGCGCCGATGAAGCGCGCCGCCGCTTCGACGCGGCGCTCCGGCCTTCCCCTGTTGGCAAGGAGGTGGTCGAGCTGGCGCAGGCTCTCGGTCGCGTCACAGCCGATGCCGTGTCCGCGCCGATCGACGTGCCGCCGTTCGACCGCTCGACCGTCGACGGTTTTGCCGTCCGGGCAAACGACGTGGCGCCAGCGACCGATGCGGATCCGGTTCGCCTGCGCATGACGGGCGAGTTGATTGCTTGCGGCAAGGTGCCTGAGCAGGCCGTATCATCCGGCGAGGCGACGGTGATCGCCACCGGCGGACCGATACCGCGCGGCGCCGACGCGGTCGTCATGATCGAAATGACTGAGCCCGAGGGGGCTGATGCCGTCCTCATCCGTCGGCCCGTCGCCAGCGGCCAGAACCTGGCCTTCGCCGGCTCGGATCTGTCGGTCGGCGAGGTCGTGGTGCGACGTGGCACGCTCATTGGCTCGCGCGAGATCGGTCTGTTGGCCGCGTGCGGCATCGGCCGTATCGAGGTCTACCGCCGCCCGCTGGTCGCCGTCATTTCCACCGGTGACGAGTTGGCCGCCCCCGGAGAGCACCGCCCCCTCGCCGGCATCTTCGATACCAATGGTCCGATGGTCGCGGCTGCCGTTGCCGAGAATGGCTGCGTGCCGCTCGCCTTTCCGATCGTCCCGGACGAGGAAGAGCCGCTGGCGACCGCGCTCGCCGCCGCGTTGGAGAAAGCCGATTTCGTCATCCTGTCGGGCGGTACGTCCAAGGGAGCCGGCGATCTGACCTCGCGCCTCGTTGCCGAGGCCGGCGTGCCCGGCATCATCGTGCACGGTGTCGCCATCAAACCCGGTAAGCCGTTGTGCCTTGCCGTCGCCGGCGGGAAGGGCATCGCCGTGCTGCCCGGTTTTCCGACCTCGGCGATGTTCACCTTCCATGAATTCATCGCGCCGGTATTGCGCCGGCTCGCGGGCCTGCCGCCGCAGCACGCGAGCAGGGTTTCCGCCACGGTGTCGGTGCGTGTTCCCTCCGAGATCGGCCGCACCGACTATGTGATGGTCGGGCTCGCCGCTGGCGCCGACGGCACAACCGTCGCCCACCCGGTATTCAAGAGTTCCGGGGCGATCTCGGCCTTCGCCCAGGCCGACGGCTTTCTCGCCGTCGAGGCGCTCGCCGACCATCTGCCGGCCGCGACGCGCGCCGAGGTGACGCTGCTGTCGCCCGACATCCGCATGCCGGATCTCGTTATCGCCGGCAGCCACTGCGTCGGATTGGAACCGCTTGTCGATCGTCTGGCGGACGAGGGGATCGCTGTGCGCATCCTGCCGATCGGCAGCACGGGCGGCTTGAACGCGGCGCGGCGCGGCGAATGCGATATCGCGCCCATCCACCTCATTGATCCGGCGAGCGGCATCTACAATCTGCCGTTCCTCGACGACACACTGATGCTGCTGACGGGCTGGCGCCGGCTGCAGGGTCTGGTGTTTCGGCCAGGGGATCAGCGGTTCGAAGGCCAGACTGTGGCGGCGGCGATCGATGCAGTCGCCGGCGATTCATCGGTGTTGATGGTCAACCGCAATGCCGGTTCGGGAACGCGCATCCTGATCGACGGACTGTTGCGGGGGCGCAAGCCCGAGGGCTGGTCGAACCAGCCGAAATCCCACAATGCCGTGGCTGCGGCCGTGGCGCAGGGACGTGCTGATTGGGGCATGGCAATCGCCACTGTCGCCAAGACCTACGGCCTCGGCTTCTTGCCGTATGCGGACGAGCATTACGATTTCGCTGTCGTCAAAGCCCGGGCCGACCGGCCGGCTGTCGCGACTTTCCGAGCGGCGCTGGCGAGCCCGGTCCTGGCCGAGCGGCTTGCCGCGATGGGGTTTGTGCGAGACTGAGCCTGACGGCCCATTGGCGCGATCTGCCGGCTGAGTTGCCGTCTCAAGTCCGGCAAATGGCGGGATCCAACACCGCGCAACGGGCAGGCCGGAGCGACACTGCGCCGACTTTGCCGCGATTGCGATCAGGCTGCGCCGGATACGTCCGCAGGCCAGTTCTCGCTGCCGCTGTTGGTCATGGTGCCGGTGTGCTCGCCCCAGACGACGACGCGGTCGCGGCCGGAGATCTTGGCGCGATAGAGCGCCACGTCGGCGGCACGGACGAGTTGCTCCTTGACCCGCCCCGCATCGGGCATGACGGCGATGCCGGCGGAGAAAGCGGCCGTCAGCCCCGGCGCCGACGGGATCCGGGCGTTGCGCAGGCGCTCACGCCATTCGGCACAGCGGCGGACCGCGGCCTCCGCCCCGATGTCGGGCAGGAAGACGAGGAACTCCTCGCCGCCGTAGCGGAAGGCCAGTTCGTCCTCGTTCGACCGCGAGCGGAGGATATCGGCGAAGATGCGAAGCACGTCGTCGCCGACGTGGTGGCCGTGCTGGTCGTTGACGATCTTGAAGTGGTCGAGGTCGATGAGCACGACCGCCGCCGTGCGCCCCGCCGCCGATCGCGCCGCGATCAGGTTGGGCAACACTCGCTGGGCGAAGCCGCGATTGAACAGCCCGGTCATGTGGTCGTGGTCTGCGAGGTGGCGCAGCTGCCGCTGCAGCTCTTCGTTCTCGTCGAGCCGCTTCTGCAGTTCGGCACTTTTGGCGATCAGTTCTTCGCGCACGGCGAGACTGTCGGTGACGTCGCGCAGAATGACGAGGGAGTTTGCCGTGCCCCGTCCGGGGAGTTTGCGACGAATCAGCTCATAGCTCTTGCCGTTCGCGGCCACGGTGAATTCCTGCGCAGCCATGTCGACCGCCGCACTTAGGCGCAGGCTCTCGACCAGTTCGGCCGGCCCGGCGAGAAGTCCGCCGATCGGCTCCTTCGCCATGCCCGGCAGTGCTCGCGCCGCCGGATTGAGCTCGAGCACGCGGCCGAGACCGTCGATCGCCAACACCGCATCCGGGATCGCCTCGAAGAGGACGGCATCGGCGATCGGCGCCACGGCGAAAAGCCTGTCGTGGCCGAACACGAAACCGAGGATCGCGCCGGTGGCGATGAAGCCGAAGGGCTCGGGATCGACGCCCCAGATCGTGAAGCCGGTGCTGATCCACAGCGCATTGAACACCCAGGGCAGGGTGACGGCGATGAGCAGGCCGATGAATTGGCGGCGATGCAGCGACGAGGCGTACCGGGCGGCCCACAGCGAGACGAGAACCCCGGAGATCAGCGCCATATAGGCGATCGCTATGATCGTCCAGAACAGCCAGCCGTGATAGTAGATGACTTGCACGCCGTACGATTTTTCGACAACGCCGAAGTGCGAGTAGATCCCGTGGTGGTAGTCGTTGGTCAGCGCTGCCACCATCGCACAGAAGGCGAAGAGCGCGACGCCGACCAGCACGGCGGCGCTTTCCTTGGCCCGGCCGGAGACGTAGGCGTGCAGGCTGATGCACCAGAACAGCGGCGCCGACGTATTGCCGAACCAGGCGATCTCCGAAGCGAGGATCTTGCCCTCGACGCTCGGCGACAGGATCTGCGCCATGGTGGTGGATACCCACCAGATGTTCGACAGGAGCGCCAGACCGAAGGCGGTTCGCCCCGGAGCGCTTTCGCTGCGCCGAATGCACTGAACCGACCATGCGGTCGCGGCCAGCGAGACGATCAGCAAGGCAATGGCGACGACCACGCGTAGCTCCGGTCGGTCGATGACGGGATCTCAGGCTACTCTGAAGGCATTACATAAGAATTGACGCAATGGCGTCTGCGGTCGGGATTCATCATGTCTCAGCTGGCGTTAGGGCCGTCCCCCGACCGCATCCGGGTGCCCGGGAGCTTTGGCAACATAGCCGGCCAAGCCGAAATTGGTCCGGGAACGCCATCGGCGGATCCACCGTCGGTTGGACCCGCCGATCGAAATCAGTCGGCATGGCAGAGCGTTGACCTGCCGATCACGCTACCTGTGCCATGCGGTCCCACAGCCGGGAGGACGCCGCCTTGGCTTCGGCCCGGACGGCGTCGATGTCATGGCCGATGAGGGCGCCGTCGCGCACCACCACCCGGCCGTCGACGACCACGTGTTTGACCGCGCCGCCGACCGTCACCACCAGATCGCCGAGCCCGCCGCGCGTCAGCCCGGCGCCGGCCGCGCCGAAGTGTTCGGCGATCAGCTGATTGCCGGCCGGCAGCCGCCGTTCCGCCCCGTCGTCGGAATGCATGGCGGCGAGTTGCATGAGCACCCGCTGCTCCTCGACCATGTTGGCGGGCCAGCCGTCGGTGCCGAGCGCCACCCGCGGGCTCGCCCACAGTTCGTACGGATAGCCGACCCGGTTGGTGGCGTTCGAGCGCGGATTCTGCACCAGCCAGCATTTGTGCTTCGCAGCCAGCGCCACTTCTTCCGCCGTCAGATGCACGCCATGCGCCAAGACCGAGCCGGGAACCAGCGCCCCGAGCGCTTCCATTCGCTCGATCGGTCCGGCGTAGCCTTGGCGCTGGGCGTCGTCGACATCCTCGAGGTCCTCGGCGACATGGATATGGATCGCCGTGCCGCGCCTGTACGCCAGATCGGCGGCCGCCTTGATCGTGTCGTCGGAGACGGTGAAGCCGGCGTGCAGCCCGATCAGTCCACGGATGCGCGGTCCGGAGCCGACGCGGGCGCTCTCGGCAAGGCCTCGCGTTGCCTCCTCGCGGCCGAAGTTGCGCTCGGTGGCGCCATAGGACAGGAGCGCGCGGATGCCGAAGGCTTCGCAGGCTTCGGCCAGGACGGCGAGCGATCCTTCGATGAAGGTCGGCGATTCATGGTGATCGACGAGCGCGGTGGTGCCGGAGAGGAGCGCCTCGGCGACATAGAGCCGCGCTGCCGCCGAGAGCGACTCCGCGTCGATGGCGCGGTCGAGCCGCCACCACACCCGCTCCAGGACCTGCAGGAAATTCAGCGGTTCCGGTCGTGGCGCCGGCATGCCGTAGGGAGCGAGTCCCGAATAGAGATGGGTATGGGCGCACACCGCCCCGGTTTCGATCACGCCGTCGGGGCAGCAAAGCGTCGCGGCTCCGGCGATCGGCTCGGCGTCGATGCGACCGCCGGTGATGGCAACGACGCGGCCGGTCTTGTCCGGCCCGACAGTCAGGCTCTCGATCAATGCCAATCCTCCCGTGCGTTGTCCGCCATGCCGACGCTGAGCGCCCGCGCGGCGGGGGAATCGACCATCGGCAGGCGCGTGCGCCTGATCCCGTCAAATGCTTCGAGCGCCGAGGCGACCGCGCCGGCGGTGGGGACGAGCCCGATCTCGCCAACGCCCTTGGCCCCGAACGGCCCCTCCGGCTCGTGTTCCTCGACCAGAATGACCTCGACCTCCGGCATGTCGATAGAGCGTAGAACACCGATGTCGCGAAGGTCGAAACTGACCGGCATCCCGTCCTTGCACGGAAGCTGTTCGGTCAGGGCGTAGCCGAGACCCATGTGCACCGCGCCCTCGATCTGTCCCTCGCATTGCTTGGGGTTGATGGCGCGACCGACGTCATGCGCGGCGATCACCTTGGCCACGCGCCCCTGGGCATCGAGGATGACGACCTGCGTCGCCCAGCCGAAGGCGGTGTGCGTCTTGATCTTGCCGTTCTTCAGCTGCCCGGGCGCCGTCGTATCGTCGATGACGATGTCGCCGGCATAGACCCGGCCGACGAGGTCGGCGAGCGTCAGGCCCTTGTCGAGCTGCTCCTTTAGCGCCTTCGCCGCCTCGATCACGGCCCGGCCGCCGATGAGCGTCGCGCGCGAGCCGGTGGTCTGGCCGACGCCGATCTCGAAGCGGCTGTTGACCTTGGGCACGAACGCCGACGACGGTAACCCGGTGACCTCCGCCGCGCATTGCGTGGCGATGGTGAAGAGGCCCTGGCCCATCTCGGTGAAGCCGATGTAGAGGCCGACGTGCCCGGCATCGAGGACTTCGAGGCGGCATTTGCCGGTCTCGATGGCGCCGTTGCCGATGCCGGAATTCTTCACCGCGCAGGCGATGCCGACGGCGCGGCCTTCAGCCTTCGCCGCGTAGTAGGCGTCCTTGACGGCCAGGAGCGACTTTTCCAGCCCGACCGACTTTTCCAGGATCTGGCCGGAGGAGAACGTGTCGCCGACCCTGACCCCGTTGCGCCAGCGCATTTCCCAGCCGTCGATGCCGACCTTGGCGGCCAGCGCATCGAGCGCGCCCTCCATGGCGAAGGAGGTCTGATTGACGCCGAAGCCGCGCATGGCACCGCACGGCGGGTTGTTGGTGTAGGCGGCACGCGACCGGATGGCGAGCGTCGGTACGCGATAGGGGCCGCAGGCGTGTCCGGCGGCGCGTTCCAGCACCTTGTCGCCGACCGAGGCATAGGCGCCGGAATCACCCAGGATGTCGATCTTCGCCGCGGTGATGCGGCCTTCGGCGTCGCATCCGACGGTGTAGGTCATCGCCATCGGATGGCGCTTGGGATGCAGCCGGATGGACTCCTCGCGCGACAAGAGGAGGCGCACCGGCCGGCCGGTCAGTCGGGCCAACAGCGCGGTTTGCGCCTGCACCGTCATGTCCTCCTTGCCGCCGAAGCCGCCGCCGGTCGGCACCAGCTCAACGAAGAGGTTCGTCTCGGGTTCGCCGAGCACCGCGGCAACCGCCTTGCGGTCCTCGAAGATGCCTTGGCTCTGGCTGTAGAGATGCAGCCGGCCGTCCGGCCTCGGCACGGCGAGGCAGGCTTCCGGCTCCAGGAACAGATGCTCGATGCGCTGCGTCGCCCAATTGCCGGTGACCACATGCGCGGAGGCCGCCAGCGCCGCCTCGACGTCGCCGCGCCCGATCCGGCAATCGGTCAGGAGGTTGGCGTGGCGCGGATTGACCTGCCGGGCATCCTCGGCGAGAGCCTCGCCGGGATCGAGCGTTGGCGGCAATTCCTCATAGTCGACATCAACGAGTTCGGCTGCCTCGCGGGCCAGCTGCGGCGTGTCGGCGGCAACCACCGCGATCACGTCGCCGACGTAACGCGTCTCCTCGCCCTCAGCCACGAGCACCGGCCAGTCGTGGAAGATCTGCCCGACCCAGCGGTCGCCCGGAACGTCTTGCGCCGTCGCCACGGCCACGACGCCGGCAAGCGCCTTGGCGCGCGACGTGTCGATGTGGCGGACGAGCGCCCGGGCAAAGGGCGACAGCACGGCGACCGCGTGGAGGAGACCTGGAACGTTGATGTCGGCCACGAATGGCCGCGTCCCGAGCGTCATTTCGGCACCCTGGTAGCGCTCGATGCTGTCGCCGACCCGGCCGGCCTCGACCGGTTGCGGCCAACTTCCGCCGCGCTTGGCCGCGAGGATCAGTTCCACCGCGTCGATGACCTTGACGTATCCGGTGCAGCGGCAGATGTGGCCATCGAGCGCCTCGGCGATCTCGGCTCGGCTGGGCTCGCCCGGCTGGTCGGTCAGATGCTTGATCCTGATGACAAGGCCGGGCGTGCAGAAGCCGCACTGCACGCCGGCGGCCGCCTGGAAGGCGTCAGCGTAGAGCTTGCGTTCGTTGTCGGAAACGCCCTCGAGCGTGGTGACGTGGCGGCCGGCGAGCCGTTTCGCTTTCACCTGGCAGGTTTTCTGCGGCCGGCCGTCGACGAGGGCGAGGCAGGCGCCGCACTGACCCTGACCCGAGCAGCCGTCCTTGAGCGAGGTGACCTTCAAGGTGTCGCGCAGGATTTCCATCAGCGACTGATCGGCGAGCGCCTCGACGCTTTGGGCCAGGCCATTGAGCGTGAATGTGATGGTCTGGGGCTGCCCGCTCATCGAACGTCGAAACCTTATCTGGGGCGCCTCAAGTCAGCGCCGATTGCACAAAGTTGATCTGATCCTCGGCCGAGCCGGCCTCCGCCAGCCGGATCGCCAGCCGCAAGCGCCCGAGATCGACCGGGCCGTCGGTGCTCCCCGTCGCATCGCGCAGCGCTTCGAGCGAGGGAAACGTCAGGTCGAAGCCGGCGCCCTGATAGGCGAGGCTGCCGTCGTCATGCTTCACCATCCGCACGGTGTCGCCGCCCTGGCGGGACAGGATCGTCAGGCCGTTGCCGAGCCGCGTGACGCGGAATCCGTCGCGCCAGGATTGCGCGTACCAGGCGGTTTCCGAGAGGAAGAACTGCGGCTTCAGGGCGTAAGGCGCCCCCGTTTCCGGGCAGGCGACGTCGCAATTGCCGCAGGAATTGCAGATGTCGGCGAGAATGCCGATCTGCTGGCGGTTGGCGAAGCGAAGCGTCCCGGTCGTCTCCACCTGCAGCCCGTAGCGGTTGGGAACGAGGCTCTGTTCGGGGATCGGCTCCTGCGCCACGTTGAAGCGGAACACCGCGCCGTTGGGGCAGACCGAGACGCAATTGCCACACATGACGCAGTCGAAGGCGCCGAGTTCGGCGTCGCTGCGCTCGGGCGGCACCAGTACGGTCTCAGCCGCATAACGCGGATCGGCGAGAACCTTCTCGGCGTAGCGCGCCGTATTGCGCAGGATCGTCGCCGACAGCCAGCGGGAGAAATCCCCGCCCGCCGCGTGCCGCGGATTGCCGCCGTCGAGCGCTGCCCGGCAGGCAACCACTGTCTCGGGCGCAAGTTCCAATCCGTCGAGCGCCGCCCCGGCCTCGCCGAAGGCTTTCAGCGCGAAGATCTCGAGGTCGCCGGCGCCGACCGCGGCCATGCGTTCGTGCAGGCTGGCAAAATAGTCGGCGCCCTTGCCGTAGCCCAGCCCCTTCAGCAGATCAGAACAGACGCTGACCGGCTTCAGCCCCAAGGCCACCGCATCGGCGAAATTGCCGGCATCGATCCCGGCTGAGAACGAGATGGGGAAACGGTCGCCGAAGCGCGTGCGGAACCGATCGACGAGCGCGATCGCCAGGACGTGCAGGGGCGCGCCGGAGAGATACATCTCCTTGGTGCCGTCGGGGAAGAAATGCCGGTGGTTCTCGACGAGGAGAGTGTTGGAGAACTTCACGCCGAAGCTGCGGTCGAGCGCTTCGGCCCTGGCTCCGAGCCGCGCGACGATGCCCTGCACCTCTTCCCAGGTGGCGTCCTTGTCGAAGATCGCATCGGGAACGACGAGATCGCGGTAGCCGAGACTGTCGTTCAGGATCGCCTTCAGCCGCTCGCGGCCAAGAAGCGTCGGATTGAGCTTGATGACGACGTCCAGTCCGACGTCGTCCATCAGATAGTCGGCGATCGCCTCGATCTCGTCGGGCGGGCAGCCGTGGAAAGTCGACAGCGTGACGGTGTGCGAGATCGCGGTCGGGAAGGGCAGGTCGCGCAGATGGGCATAGGCATCGGGGAGCTCGGCCTTAAGCTCTTCGACGATTCTGCTCGCGTCCTTCAGACCATCGAGGAAAGCACGGACCTTGGCCGAGCGGATGCCGGCGAGATCGTAGCCGATGCTCATGTCGAACACGGTGGCCTCGGCCCCGGCACCGAGCCCGAGCGACTTGGCGATCTCGATCAGCATTGCCGCCTTGACGTATTCCTTGAGCGAAGCCTCCAGGCTGAGCTCCTGCGACCACTCGATGTTGTAGCCGACCGTCTCCATGTCGATGCAGGGGCGGGCGATGTCGAGATCGTCGATGACCTGCACGGTCTTCAGTTCGATCACCCGTCCGCCGGCGAGCCAGGCGAGCAGGATGTTCTCGGCCAGTTGCGTGTGCGGCCCGGCGGCGGGGCCGAACGGCGTCGCCGCCCGCACCCCATGGAAATCGATCGAGACGTCGCGCGCCTGATCGGGCTGAAAGAACCGCCATTTCGGCAAGCCATAGATGGCCTTCCTCCGCTCCAGTTCGCGGAACATCCGATGGATCAGCACCGCAAGGGGGAGGGGAGTGAGATAGGCCATGGGCTAGACCTTCGCCGAGAGGAGAGGATACATTTCCGGTCGGCGATGCTTCTTGAAGTCGAAGATGTTAGTGCGAATCTCGGCGCAACGGTCGAGGTCGCAGTCGGCGGTGATGAGTTCATCGCCGAGCGTGGAGGCTTGCGCCACGATCTCGCCGGTCGGCGCGACGATGCAGCTCTGACCGATCAAGTCGCAGCCCTCTTCCTTGCCGGCCTTGGCCACGCCGACCACCCACATGCCGTTCTGATAGGCACCGGCCTGCAGGCTCAGGTGATTGTGGAAGCACTGCAGATGGTCGTGTTCCGGGGCGGGAGGATAATGCACCGGCGTGTTGTAGCCGATCAGCACCATCTCGGTGCCTCGGAGGGCGTGCTCGCGGTAGGTCTCCGGCCAGCGCCGGTCGTTGCAGATGGCAAGCCCGATTTGTCCGTCGAACACCTCGACGGGCGCGAACGGCGCCTCGCCCGGCTCGAAATAGCGCTTCTCCAGGTGCTGGAAGGCGCGCCACGCTTCGTGCTCGTGATGCCCCGGCAGGTGGATCTTGTGGTAGCGATGAACGATCTCGCCCGAGCCGTCGACGATGATCGAGGTATTGTAACGGTGGACCTTGCCGTCGACGACGGTCTTTTCGGCATAGCCAAAGGACAGGCCGAGCCCGAGTTCCTTCGCCCGCTCGAATAGGGGCGCCGTCGTCGCATTCGGCATCGCCGTTTCGAAGAAGGTGTCGATCTCGGCTTGATCGGGCATGAACCAGCGCGGGAAGAAGGTCGTCAGGGCCAGTTCCGGATAGACGACGAGACTGCAGCCGCGCCCTGCCGCCTGTTCCAAAAGCCAGATCATCCGGGTGACGACTTCGGCTCGCGGCTCATGGCGGGCGATCGGTCCCAATTGTGCGGCTCCGACCACGAGATGCCTCGGCATGATCAGCTCTCCTTGATGTTGGTGTGGGGTTGGCCGGCCATGGCCGTGTTGGCGCGGCCGGCGAGATCGAGCGCCAGGGTGGCAAGGACGTCGAGCCCATTGGCGATGTCGCGGGGCTGGGTTAGCTCGCGCACATTATGGCTGAGACCGTCGACCGACGGCACGAAGACCATCGCTGCAGGGCAGGTGCGGGCAAGCATCTGCGCATCGTGGCCGGCGCCGGAATGGAGCCGGCGGGTTGAAAGCCCGAGTGCCTTCGCCGACGCCTCGACCCGGCCGACCAGTGCATGATCGAAGCCGACCGGCTCGAAGCGGGCCAGCACCCGCGTCGCGGCCGTCACTTTTTCTGCCGCCGCGACCGAGGCGATCAGGTCAGCGAGTTTTGCCTCGGCCACCTTCAACGTCGCTTCGTCTGGATGGCGCAGGTCGATGGTCATCACCGCCTTCTCGGCGATGACGTTGACGAGGCCGGGCGAGAGTTTCATGGAGCCGACGGTGCCGACCATGTCGCCGCCCAGGGCCCGCACGATCTCGGCGACTCCGGCCGAAATGCGCGCAGCGGCCAGCCCGGCGTCCTGGCGCAGCCGCATCGGCGTGGCGCCGGCATGTGACGAGCGGCCGGACAGCGTTACTTCGGTCCAGGAAATGCCCTGCACGCCCTCGACCACGCCGATGTCGATGGCTTCGGCTTCGAGCACCGGCCCCTGCTCGATGTGGTATTCGAGATAGGCGGCAGCCTTGATCGCGCCAAGCGGGGCGGTGCCGGCATAGCCGATGGCGGTCAGTTCGTCGCCGAGCCGGGCGCCGTCGATCGACACCGTATCGAGCGCATGGCCAAGGTCGAGCCCGCCGACGTGGACGAGACTGCCCAGCATGTCGGGGGCGAAGCGTGCGCCCTCCTCGTTGGTGAAGGCGGCGACGGTGATCGGCGACAGCGTCGCGATGCGGGCATCGTTCAGCGCTTCGACCACTTCAAGGCCGGCGAGCACGCCGAGATTGCCGTCGTAGATGCCACCGGTCGCCACCGTGTCGATGTGCGAGCCGATCATCACGCTCGGACCGGGCTGCGTGCCGGCCCTTGTGCCGAAAATATTGCCGATTCCGTCGACGACGACGTTGAGCCCGGCCGCACGCATCCAGCTGCAGACAAGGTCGCGGCCCGCGCCGTCCTCTTTCGTCAGGGCGAGCCGGCAGACCCCGCCGCCCGGCAGTGCGCCGACTTGGCCGAGCGCCTGCAACCGCGCCAGCAGCCGTTCTGCCTTAGCGAACGATCCCATCACGCCTCTCCAGCTCTAAACGTGTCGCCGGGCCGTCCGACGACGTCTCCATACCGATCCTGACCGGTGTTGCCCGTGGTGCCGAACAGGACGGCGCGCGGCGTCGCCATGTATCCCTGCCATTGGCCGATCGCCGCATTTGCCCGGGCAGACTCGCCCAACGACAACGTGCCGGCGAATTCAAACGGATACGCGTCGCGCCAGCGCGGCGGATTGGCGAAAAAGGCGGCGGTGAAGGCGTCGGACGACGCCGGAACGGGCGCTTTGGTCATGCGATTGTTGTGCTGCTTCGGGGTTTGCTGCGTCCATGATCTGAAGCAATCGAGGCCCGTTGTCATGCCTCGTTTGCGGGCAAGTCGCTCCACTGGGCGGGGCGGCACAAAGAACGCCTCAGGGCGCGCCTGGGAGGCCGGCGCGTGCCCGGCGTCTGCCATCGAGCCGGTCGGCGAGCCGGTTGAAGAACCGCCGCGCCGGCCACTCGACATAGCGGTAGGACAGGCTGGCAACGGCCAGGACGAGCGCAGCATAGGCGAGGACGAGGCCATCGCCCCAGAACGGCGAACCAAAATCGAAGATCAGGTCGCCGGTCGGGTCGGGCACCGGTCCAAAATCGAACGGCAGCACGCGGCGCGCCAGGGCGACGAGCCGGCCGACGACGTCGACGACGATGAAGGCGTGGATCATGTAGATCGAATAGGACCAGTCGCCGATCGCCCGCATCGGCCGGCTCGACAAAACCGCCGACAGCAGGCCGCGCTGCCCGGCGAAGATGAGAACGACCGGCAGGAACACCACCGGCGCCAGGAACGAGACCGCGTAACGTTCGGCATTGGAGACGAACACGATGGTGAGCGAGACGGCGGCGAGTTCCAGGATTGTCGTGCTCGCGCGTGACATCCGGGCGAAGCGGGGCGAGATGGAGCCGGCATAGAGCCACTCGGCGATGGCGCCGAAAAAGAACCCGTAGACGCAGCGGAAGAAGCCGAGGTCATAGGTCACGTCCATGCCGTTCGTCGACCATCCGACCGTTATCAGCGCACCGGCCAGCGCCAGACCGGCGAACAGCACGACGCGCCCGCCGGCGCCGATGCGCGCGCTCACGGTTACCGCAAGTGCGAAGAGGACGTAGGTGTAGAACTCGACGCTGATGCTCCAGCTCGGAAAATTCCAGGTCGTGCCGTTGGTGAGCCCGAGCGAATGGACGAGCAGCAGGTTGTAGATGAGCGCGCCGAATGACGTCTCGCCGGAAAACGCCGGCGTCTGCGGGGCGAGGCCGCGCGATGCGGCGAGGAATTTGCCGAATTCGATGAGGACGAAGAGGCTGGTGACTGCGAGGTGCAGCGGGTACAGCCGGCCGAAGCGGCGCAACAGGAACGTCGTTCCGCCCCTCGCTGTTCCGAGCCGGTCGAGATAGGCCGAAGTCACGACGAAACCCGAAAGGACGAAGAAGAAGTCGACGAAGAGGTACGAATTGCGAATGATGCCGAAGGTGTAGAGATGCGAATTGGCGTGCAGGTGAAACAGCGCCACCGTTAGCGCCGACAGGCCGCGCCATCCGTCCAGGGCCACGAACCGCATCCAAGTCTCCCATCACTGCAGAGCGCATTCGCACCGACAGGGCGCTGCCCGCCATGTCGGCATAACACTCTTGTCGCCGAGACGATCGGCCAGCTCGTGGAATCACATCTCAATCTTACTCTAACGAATTGCGATTAAATTCGTTCAGGTTCTCTGGACTGGGAAGGACGTAAGGGTGTTCAAGCGTATTCTGGACCTGTTCAGGCTACCGACCGACAATATGGACGTCGTTCGATCTCAGCTGTCCGCATTTGTTCATCAGGTTCCGCTCCTCTATTTCTTGCTTGCAGCCAATTCGATCGTCGTCGCCTGGACGCATTCCGACGTTGCGCCGCCGCTTCTTTCGATCGGCGCGTGCTACGCGCTCTGCTTGATTTGCTCCGTTCGTCTGTTTCAGTGGTTGCAGGACCGCAAGCGCAACCTCCCCGACAAATATGCCGCGCGGCGGCTCAGGACCATCCGCGTGATGACCGTGGTGCTTCTGGCGCTGTTCTTTGCCTGGGTCGGCGCGCTCTACGTCTACGGCGATCTGAACTCGCGCGAGCATCTGGCATTCTATGTCGCCATCACCGTCAACACGATCTGCATTTGCCTATTGCAGGTCCGCTCCTCCGCCTTCGTCGCCATCAGCCTCAGCGCCATCGTGTTCGTCGCCATGTTCGGCTTCTCCGGCGACAAGTACCTAATCGGCATTACGCTCAACCAGCTATTCTCGGTCATCGTGCTCGCCTATACGATCAACATCCACTACGGCTCCTTCGTCGACCTCATCCAGTTCAAGGGCGAATTGATCCGACAGAACGGCCGAATGCAGAAATTGAGCGACGACAACTTCAAAATCGCCAACCACGACGTGCTGACCGGCCTGCCGAACCGGCGCTACTTCTTCGCCCGTCTGCGCGACATCATCGGTCGCAAGCGCCAGGAGGGTGGCAGCTTCATTCTCGGTCTGGTCGATCTCGACGGCTTCAAGCCGGTCAACGACGTCTACGGCCACCACGTTGGCGACGCACTCCTGATCGAGGCGGCGGCGCGGCTGACGATGGCGGCCGGTTCGGGCACTTTCGTCGCCCGGCTCGGCGGTGACGAATTCGCCTTGATCATTCCCGAGCCGTTAAGTGACGAGGACCTTCTCGTCAGGAGCCGCGCGATTTCGTCGGCGTTGCAGGCCCCCTTCGAGATCGACGGAGCGGTGGCCAAGGTTTCGGCCTCCTGCGGCTTTGCCGCCTTTCCCGATGCCGGAAGGAGCGACAGCGAACTCTACGATCGCGCCGACCACGCGCTCTACCATGCCAAGGCGCACCAGCGCGGCGGCGCCGTCGTCTTCTCCAGCGAGCACGAGCTGGAGATCCGCCGCGAAGCGCATCTCGAACAGGTGCTGCGGCGAGCCGATATCTCCCGGGAGTTCTCGCTTGCCTTCCAGCCGATCCTGTCGAGTTCGACCGGTCAGGTCGTCGCCTTCGAAGCGCTCGCCCGCTGGACGAGTCCGTCCATCGGCTCGATCTCGCCTGGCCTGTTCATTCCCGTAGCGGAGAAGGTGGACCTGATCGGCGACATCACGCTGGAGTTGTTCGGTCAGGCGCTCGACCGACTGGCCGAATGGCCGGAGTCCATCGGGCTTTCGTTCAATCTTTCCGCCCGCGACATCGCCTCGGCCTCGACCATCATGAAGCTCATTCTCCTGGTGACGACGCGCGGTGCCAACCCGAAGCGGATCGATTTCGAGATCACCGAGACCATGCTGATGCAAGATTTCAATCTGGCAGTGCAGTCCATTCAGGCGCTACGGCTGTTGGGGTGCGGCATCGTGCTCGACGACTTCGGTACCGGCTATTCGAGCCTTGCCTATGTGCACCGGCTGTCGCCGTCGAAGATCAAGGTCGACCGCTCGTTCACGCTGGAGATGAGCCGCGATCCGCAGTGCCGCACGATCGTGCAGTCGATCGTCGGCCTGTGCGACAACATCGGCGTCGACTGCGTGGTCGAAGGCGTGGAGACCGAGGAGCAGGCCCGGATCGCCGGCGAACTCGGCTGCGACCTGATGCAGGGCTACTATTTCGCCCAGCCGATGGGGGCGCCGGCCATCCCGTCGTATCTGGCGCAGATTGCCGGCATTCCGGTCAAGGTCTGCACGCGCCGTCACGGCGGCGAGCCGCACTGCGACGATGTGGCCAGCTGTCCGGTGACGGCGCCGGCCGCGCGGGTGAGGCGCGAGGCCTGACTGGGCCGGCACGCACTTCGTTCAGACCGTGATGATGTCGGCAGCGGCGCCGAGCCGGGCCCGGGCGATCTCGGCCACATGGGTGTGGTGGGTGAAGACGATCGGCTGGATCAGATCGGACGTCGCCGCCAGGGCTTCCAATCCCAATCCGGTGCGGTTGTCGTCGAAGGTGACGAACAGATCGTCGCCGACGAAGGGAGCCGGCTCGGCCGAGCGGGCAAAATCCTCCAGGTAGGCCAGCCGCATGGCGAGATAGAGCTGGTCGAGCGTGCCTTCGCTGAGGCCCGTCGTCTCGCGCTCGCCCGGCCCTTTGCGCCCGGATCCGCGCACCCGTCCGATCGGCACCTTGTCGCCCGAAGGCCGGCGACCGACGAGCAGCACTTCGCCTTCCTCGCCTTCGTCCTGGTCGAGCCCGGTGAACGAGCCGCCGGTCAGATGGCTGAACAGGGCGCCGGCGCGTTCCATCAGCGGCACATGCCGACCGGCGCGGTGGCGGGCGCTCGCCTTGGCGAGAAACGCCGCGGCAAGCTTCAGGACGACCCAATCGCGCGCCAGCCCTGCCATTTCCGCTTCGGCGGCGGCCCGGCGCTGCGCGGCGCCTTCCGCGCCGGACCCCCGTTCCAGCGCCTCGCGCTCGCGCTCGCGTGCCGACAGTTCGGCGTAGCTGTCGCGGTCCTCGGCGACCAGGCGTTCCCGCTCGCGCGCCAGATCGTCGCGCTCTGCCCGGGCAGCGTCCGGATCGAGACCGGCGAGCGCGGCCCGCAGGCTGTCCTCGCTGTCGCCCTCGGCTTCGCCGAGGAGCTTGCGTTCGCCGGCGAGTTGGGCGGTCAACTGGGTCCAGCGGCTCAAGCGTCCGTTAAGATCGGCCAGCCCGGCGGCATCGTCGAGCCCGGCCTCGCCTGCCAGCCGGACGAGCCGCTCTTCGGCCTCCGACAGGACGGACTGCGCCATCTCCAGCCGCATTTCGGCATCCGATTGCTGCCCGGCGAGATGATCGTAGCGGGTGCGGGCGTCGCGGGCGGCCGTCAGGCGCTTGGCCAGCGTGCCGACCGCCTCGCTCGGCGGCGCGTCGACGAGATCCGGTGCTAAGGCCGCCACCAGTCGTTCGGCAGCCTCGGCAAAGCAGGTGACGGTATGGTCGAGCATCGCCAACCGGCGGGCCGCCTCCTCATGAGAACGATAGGCTTCCGGCAATTGTTCATAGATGGCGATGACCGCTTCGGCTTCGGCCAGCGTGGCGTCGTGCTGCAAGCCGGCGAGTGGCATGGCAGCTGCCCAGCGCGGCTGCCAGGCGTCCGCTTCGTCGCCAAGGTGGGCGCGGGCACGCTGCAGTCGATCGAGCTCGATGCGCTTCTGGTCGATGCTCTCCGCCAGCGACCGCGCCCCGGCCCAGCTCTCGGTCATCTCCTCGATGCGGGCGCGGATGCGGTCGGCGACGACCGTCGGGTCGGCACCGTCGAGGAGCGCCAGTCCGACCCGGTCGGCGAGCGCGGCGAGTGGCGCTCCGAGGCGCTCCGAGCGCGCCGCGATCAGGCGGGCATGCGCCCGTTTGGCCTCGACCTGCTCGCGCCGACTGAGCAGGATCTCGGCCTTGTGCAGCCAAGTGAGCATTTCCGCCGGCGGCAGAGGGATGAGCCCGAGATCGCGCCATTCGTCGGTCCAGATATCGCGGCGGGTGGCGAGTTCGGCGGCGACCGAGGCGATGCTGTCGGCCTGATGCTTCACCTCGGCCTCGGCCTCGGCGCGCTGGCGGTCCTTGAGCCCGTATTCGCGCACCCGGCCAGCGTCGCGGATGGCGGTATCGGCAAGGGCGTCGGCACGGGCGACGGCAATTTCGAAGGAGGCGATGCCGGCCCCGACGACCGGTGCCGTTGCGGTCGTTTCGCCGAGGAGCACCTGTCGCATCGCGGTCCAGGCGAGATCGCGGGCCGAGCGTGCCTCGGCCAGCGCCGCCGGTGTGGCCACTTCGCCGTCGGCGCTGAGCCGATCGAGGTCGTGGACGAGCTTCGCCGTTTCGGCCCGCGCCTTGGCGGCGGCCTCCTCGGCGCGTTCGCGTTCGCGCGTCAGCTGCTCGAAGACGTCGCGATAGCGGGTGACCGTCTCGGCCGACGGTCGCGCGGCATGCGCCAGCCGTTCGAGGTCAGGGCAGGGCGGCGACATGCGCCCGGCCTCTTCGGTCAATTGCCGCAACTCTTCGGCGATATCGGAATTGAGCCGCGGCAGGCCTTCAGCGGCGGCCAGATCGACGTCGAATTCGGCGAGATCGGCCCTGAGCGGCGCCGGATCGACCAGTGAACCCAATTTCTGCCGCGCGGCCACCAGCTCCGCCAGCCGGTCCTCTTCCTCGCGGATGCGATCGTCGAGCCGTTTTTGGTCCGCCTCTCGGGTCCGACCTGCTGCCGCCAGTTCGCGGATGAGGGCAAGCGCCGGGGCCGACGGCCCGAGCGGGCGCCCGGCATCCCCGGTCTCGCCGTCGTCCGCCGCCCCGCCGCCGACGACCGCGCCGTCGGGCAGCGAGGCGATCAGATCCGCGAGCCGACCCCGCGTCCGCCGCTCCTGATCCTCGGCCTGCGCCAGTTCGTGCCGGGCGGCCTCCTCGGCGCGGATGTCGCGCACCAGCGCGTCGATGGTGGCGCCCGAGGCGAGCAGCGCCCGATCGATGGTCACCGACGACAGTTCTTCGCGCGCCTTCAGCGTTGCCTCGCCGGCCGTTGCGACCGCCTCGCCGGCCTTGTCGCGGCGGGCGAGCGCCTGGCCGAGGTCGTCGAGATAGCTGGCCCGGACGGAGGGAACCTCGCCGAGTGCGGCGATCGCCGCGAGCCGTTCGTTGATCTGGGCGATGATGGGGCCGACATTGGCCAGCCGGTCGAGCCTGTTGCTGCGTTCCTCGACGAGGCGCAGCCGCCGGCGGATATCCTCGCCGCGGCTGCTCAGTCCGGCGATTTCCTCGTTGAGCCGCTTCCACCGCGGCGCGGTCAATTCGGTGGCCAGCATGTCCTTGCGGGCGGCCTGGTAGCGGTCGGTGGCCTGCCAGAACAGCCGGCCTTCCTTTCTGCGGCCGAAGATGCCGCCGGCTTCCTCGTCCAATTGCTCGCCGAGCTTGGTGAGGTCGCCGAGCCCCGAGGCCGCGCCGAGGAGCGCTGCGCCCAATTCGCCGTGCTGGTCGATCATCGCCTCGGCGCCGGCCCTGAGCGCTCGGGATGACAGTCCGAAGGCCTGCTCGAACACGTCGCGCGAGATGGTGCCGAGGAAGGGGGCGAGGCAATCGTCGGCAAGCGCCGTATCGTCGGGCGAGCGCAGCGTGTTCTTCAGACCTTTCGTGCGCTCGAAGGCGAGCGGCCGCCCGTCGCGCGCGACGATCTCGGCACCGACTCGGAGTGTGCGCATGTCGTGCATGAAGTCGTAGGCCGGCGACTTCGGGAAGCCGAACAGGAGATCGCCGATCGCCGACAGCGCGGTCGACTTGCCGGCTTCGTTGCCACCGAGGACGACGTGGAGTTTAGCGTCAGGCCGGAAGACCAGCGTTTTCCCGGTGAAATGGCCGTAGCGGAGAAGATTGAGGGAGCGCAGCCGCATGTCAGGTCTCCCCTCTGCCGGCAGCGCGGGCGACGACGAGCGCGCGCGCTTCCGCCATCAGCCGGTCGATGTCGGCGATCAGTTCGTCGTGGGCAAGGCCCGCGGCCGGCATCTTGACCGAGATCTCGTCGATCAGCCGACCGGCTTCGCCTTTGAGGTCCTCGTCGGCCTCGAGCCCGGTCAGCAGCGCCAGCGTGTCGATCAGCGGCGCTTCGGCATCAGCTGCGAGGGCGGCTGCGCGGACCGGCTCGGAGCTGTCGTTGACCAGCTTTTCGAGAAAGGCCTCCTCGAACTCCTGGTCGATCGTCGCCTGCACTTCTTCGGCGAACTGCGCCCCGAGTGAGGCCAGCCGCCGGGCCGCGGCCGTGGTGCCGGTGAGGCGGACCCGGAGCGCCGTCGGTTTGGCGCCGGTGCTGCGCGCGATTTCGGCGAGCGCGGCGCGCAGGCGCGTCTGCACCTCGCTGTCGCTGTCGGCGCCGGAAATGTCGATCTCGGCGGCGGCGAAGCGCGCCTTGTCGACGATGATTCGCCGGACGCCGGCAATCCGTCCGTCGACGACATCGACGAAGACCGCGCCCTTTTCCCCCGGCTCGCGGATCGAGCGGCCCTGCAGGTTGCCGGGATAGACGACGTGCGGGTCGGTCGCGACGATTTCGAAGGCGTGCACGTGGCCGAGCGCCCAATAGTCGTAGCCGCGCGAACTGAGGTCGGCGAGCGAGCACGGCGCATAGGCCTCGTGCCCCGGCCGGCCGGTGAGCGAAGTGTGCAAGAGCCCTATGTTGAGCCGGTTCGGCCGCGCCGGCGGATAGGCGAGGGCGAGATTTTCGGAAACCGCGCGGGTGGCGAAGCTGCGGCCGTGCAGGGCGACGCCGAGAGCCTCGAGTTCGACCGTGCCGGCGGCATCGGCGGGGAAGACGTGTACGCCCTCGGGCAGCGGCAACGCCCGCGTCACCTCGCTTTCGGCGTCGTGGTTGCCCTTGACCATGAACACCGGGATGCCGGCGCGGGACAACCGCGAGATCTCGCGGTTGAAGAAATGACCGATGGAGGTGTCGCGCCATTCGCCGTCGTAGATGTCGCCGGCAATGACGGCGAAGGCCACGCCCTCGACGAGCGCCCGGTCGATCAACTCCTGGAAGGCTTCGCGGCTGGCGCCCTCGATCCGCCCTGCCGCGCTCTGGTTGCGCAAGGCGAGCCCCTTCAAGGGACTGCCGAGGTGCAGATCGGCCATATGCAGGAACTTGAACGATTGAACCAATTTCGCGCCTGACGTGTCGTTCGGGACAGACCGACTCTCTGCCGGCCGTGCCGGATCGGACCATACCCTAAGGGTGGCAAGGGCTGGCGGGGAATCGGCTTGGCCGTTTTCCCGGCTACGTGTCTTTACCTCGGCGCGTTGACATGATCAAAACCGGCGATGCAGTCCAGCCCTCCGTCGATGCCGCAGTCCACAGCTCCTTCACCCAGAAATCATGCCGAAGCGCCCGATCGCGCCGGGATCGCGCGCGTCGCCGGCAGGCGCGCGCGGCCAAGCCGGCCGTTCATACGCGTCATCGTCGAATACGTCGTGACGCTGGCGGTGGTCGCCGGCGTACTCCTCGGTTGGGCCGGCGCTATCCAGCTGACCGGCAACATCGATACGGTCGAGGCGGGTGCCGTCTACCGTTCGGCGCAACTGTCGCCGGAGCGGCTGAAGCGGCTCATCGATGAGAAGCAGCTGAAGACGGTCTTCAACCTGCGCGGCGCTCACCGGGGTGAGGACTGGTACGACGCGGAAAAGAAGCTGCTCAATGAGGCCGGCGTCGCCCTCGTCGATGTACCGATGTCCGCCATCCACCAGCCGAACCCGAAGGTTCTGGCCGATCTCGTCGCTGCGCTGAAGACGGCGAGGAAGCCGTTTCTCATCCATTGCAATTCCGGTTCCGACCGCACCGGGCTTGCCGCCGCGCTCTACGATCTGATCGTGCGGTCCATGTCGCCGGGCGAGGCGCGGCGCCAGCTGAGCTTTTACTGGGGCCATTTTCCTTGGCTCGGCAGCGGCACCATCGCCATGGACGAGACGTTCGACGCGGTTGCCGCCCGGCGATAGCGCGCGCCGGC
>JARLIT010000076.1 GCA_031291575.1 Ancalomicrobiaceae bacterium | reverse complement strand
GCTTCTGGCGCATCATCGCCGAGGGCTATTGCGTGCGCTGGACCGGCCAGGTGCGCGAAAAGTGCTTCAATGTCAGGAAGGAAGGCGACCTGATCGTCGTCCGCTTCGGCACCCAGATCGTGGCGAACTGGGCAAGGTGAGGGGGGCGGGCGCGACGGAAGTGCAGCCGCCAAATTCGAGACTGACTTGTCGGAAGGTAATTTCCCCGCTCGTCGGGCGTGTTCGCATCCTGACAACGGTTGCTGATGTCCTGATTTTCGTCTAAAAGTTGAATCAGTCGATACATCACGCCATAGCATTGCGAAATTGCAGGCTGACCACGATGATCAAGATTTTCGTTTGGGACTGTCCCATATCGCGTTGGCTAAAGGATATGCCCAATCCAATGCGCGGCGGCTCGATCACCAGCATGCCGCTGGGGCACACCGCAATGCAGGTGGGACCGGTTGGTCGGGCCGGAAAAACTACCTATATCAGTTGGAACCCCAAGTCTTCCTCCTCCGGCCTGTGGAATCCAAGCTCCGGACGAAAGACAGACTTTGTGGCGCCTTCCTGGGGTTTTCAATTGGCGGATGATGTCAAGCAAGCAGGACCGCCTAGCTACCTGTCAGGCAGTATTTACCTGCTCGACGAGTTGAAGATTTCTACGTGGTGGGATTCACTACGATGGCCCTGCAACGCGGACAGCAAGATATACTCGTGTACAGAAAATACGTATTACGATCTATTGAACTTTAATTGTGCGAATGTTGTGTACGGAGCCCTGCAGGTTGGCGGGGCCGACAAGCTTATTGGTCCAATATTTCCGTATCTATCAACACAAATAACCACGGATGCTGATAACGCGGCAAAGCTAGCTGGCAAGGTGGCTGGCGGACTGACTAAAGCGGGTCAAGTAGCGGAGAAGGTCGGGAAAACGGTGATGTCCATTGGCAACGTCACATTGAATGTGGCGGACATCGCTGTTGGCGCCGTTGTTGACGAAGCCGGGAAAGGGCTGAGCGAATTAGGTAACGAGGTATCGGCTACGGGCAAGGGATTGGACGCACTCGTAGGCAATCTGCTCTCTCATGTGCTGGCCCCTTCCGACATCAAAGCGTATGCCGAGAAGCTATTGGCCTACCAGTCGAGGCACGCGCATCAGGCCGCGGCAACGAGATCGCTGCTGCAGTCGAGCGGTAATCTTTCTCATCCCTCCGCCGGGCGTCGGTAGATCTACACGCCCGCTGCGACAGGTTCATCAGGATCCAGTTCGATCGGGCACGGGCGGTCCTATCTCGCCATCTCCTCCAGTGGTTTCCAGCGGTGGAGGACCCGCCGGCTGTCGCGGTCGAAGGCGAAGACGTTGCCGCCGCCGGTCGGCTGGTCGAGCGCGCGTGAAATGGCCTGCCCCAACAGATGCGTCATCAGCAGCGTGCCGACCGCGCCATGCCCGGCGATGATCACGTCACGGTCGCCGCTGTCGCGCGCGAGCTCTTCGTCGAACGCCCTGACGATGCGCGCCTGTGCATCGATGGCCCGCTCCCAGCCGCGAACGCTGTCGTTCGGTTGGGCAAAGAAGGCGTCGGCGACGCGCTCGAACTCCTCTGGCGGCAGGAATCCGGTCGACGTGCGGTCGTTCTCGTGCAGATCCTGACGGACCTGCACCGGCAACCATAGCGGCCGGGCCAGGATCTGCGCCGTCTCGACCGCCTTGGTTTCAGCCGATGACAGGATGCGGCCGGCGTTGCCCGTCCAGCCGGTCGTGGCCGCGGCCTCCGCCCGCATCCGTCCCGTCTCCGACAGCCCCCAAGCCCCGACGGGGATCGACGGATCGATCCGCACCTGTGGATGCGTCACATAGAAGACGGTCGCCATCGGCGCGGAATCCCTCTGGGCGAAACCCGCCCGTTACGCCTTCGCCGGGCGACGGTAGATCCACACCCGCGCCGGCGGCAGGTTCATCAGGATCCAGTTCGACCGTTCGATGGTGAAGTCGCCAGCGCCATGTGGCACTGGCGGCACCAGCGCATAGGAGAACTGGATGAACGGCGCACCCGGTGCCAGCATGTCGAGGGCGGTGTTGATCAGCCGCTGTCGCTCGGCCAGCGGCCGGGTGAACAGCGGCAGGCTGGAGACGATGGCGGTGAGCGGCAATTCGGCGATGCCGGTGAGATTGGTGCGGATCGCGTAGGCGTCGCCCTGCAGGAAATGCACGCCTGGGAAGCGATCGCGCAGGAGCGCGCAGAAGTCGGGATTGTATTCGATCGAGACGAGGCGAGACGCCGAGATGCCGCGTTCGAGGATGGCCTCGGTGACGACGCCGGTTCCCGGCCCGAGTTCGACGACGGTGCCTGGCACTTCCGGATTGATATATCCGGCCATCGAACGGGCGAGTAGCGGTCCGGAGGGCGCCACCGCACCGGTTGTCAGGGGATTGCCGATCCAATTGCGTAGGAAGCGGAGTTCATCGAGCACCTTTGTCTTGATATCGCCGCCGGAACGGCGGCGTGGGGCCGGACTCATCGCTTCTCTCCCTTTGCTCGGAAACAGTCTTGACGTCGGCGGCTGGGGTGAACTGGTCAATTGGCGACGCCAGCCGACGCATACGGACGGGCGACTATGTCGGCTTGAGAGCCGTCGCGCAAGGCGGCCGGCAGGCGAGAGTGGCGTCGGAAACGATCGGGGATGGCACCGGAGGCGGGGTCATGCCTCACCGTTGCCATGAAAGGCGCCGATGGCTGGCATAGTCCAAATTGGTCATGTCCGATGCCGGGCGGTGGCCCTTGCCGTGCCTGCATCCGACTGGTACGCCTCACTGTCAATCCTGGAGAAACGTCATGCCGCTCGATCCGGACGTGATTGTCGACCGCCGCCTGATGAAGCGCAGGATCGGCTTCTGGCGCATCGCTGCAATCCTCTCGGGCGTCGTCGCCGTCATCGCGTTGCTCTACGCCGGCGGGGCTCTCAAGGACGTGCTGGGATCGACCAAGCCGCAGATCTCCCGCATCAGCGTCTCCGGCTTCATCTCCACCGACCGCAAGCTGTTGGACGTGTTCGAGCGGGCGGCAAAATCCGACGCGGTGAAGGGCGTCATCGTCGAGATCGACAGTGCCGGCGGCGCGAGCGTCGGCGGCGAGGCCATCTATGACGCGGTCCGGAAGCTGGCGGCGAAGAAGCCGACGGTCAGCTACATCGCCTCGATCGGCGCATCCGCCGGCTATATGGTGGCGCTCGGCGCCGACCACGTCGTTGCCCGACGTACCGCGCTGACCGGCTCCATCGGCGTCATCGCGCAATGGCCGGACGTCTCCCGCACCCTCGAGATGCTGGGCGTGAAGGTCGAGGAGGTGAAGTCAGCCCCCTTGAAGGCCGAACCCAATCCGTTCAAGCCGGCAAGCCCGGAAGCCAAGGCCATGCTCGACCGGGCGCTGCAGGCTACCTTCCAGTATTTCGTCGATCTGGTCGCCGATCGTCGCCACATGGCCGAGGCTGACGTCCGGGCGCTCGCCGACGGTCGCGTCGTCACCGGCAGCCAGGCGCGCGACCTGAAGTTGATCGACGACGTCGGCGAGGAGTCGGTTGCCGTCGCCTGGTTGGAGCAGGAGAAGAAGCTGCCGGCCGATCTGCCGATCGTCGACTGGCGCCCGCATCAGGAGGGCTACGGACTATTCTCGTCGGAAACTGTCTCGGAGGCCGTCGCGCGCGGATTTATGACTGCCACAGGGCTAGATCAGGACCTGCAGCAGTGGCGCGCGCTTGACGGCTTTCAATCCATTTGGCACCCTATGAGCAACGAAAACACCAATAATTCCGTGGGGCTCAACAAATGATCAAGTCTGAACTGGTCCAACGGCTGGCGGAGCGCAATCCGCACCTCTATCAGCGTGACGTTGAGCACATCGTCAACGCTGTCCTCGACGAAGTCGAGCAGGCGATGACGAGAGGCGACCGCGTCGAGCTCCGCGGTTTTGGCGCTTTTTCGGTGAAGAACCGGCCGGCCCGAACCGGGCGCAACCCGCGCACGGGCCAGAAGGTGGCGGTCACCGAGAAGTACGTGCCGTTCTTCAAGACCGGCAAGGAGATGCGCGAGCGTCTCAACAACGGCGTCGACGTCGGCGATTGAGCGCAGCGGTTGCGCCGGTCGGTCGCGCGGAACAGTTCCCGTTCGGGTCGTAGCGTCCGCTCGGGCGATGGCGATCTGGTTGCCTCCGTTGGCGCGCGGGCGGGCTCCTGCCGCGGCGTTTCCGACGGAGCGGGGTTGTGGTGGCTCGGCGGCCGAGGCTGCATAAGAGGAAGACTTGATGGCGCGTATCCTGTGGGTGGTCGTCGGCATTCCGGTCGGCATCGTGTTCATTGCGCTCGGCGTCGCCAATCGCGCCCCCGTCACTATTTCGCTCGACCCGTTCCGGCCGGATGCCTCGGCGCTCAGTGTGCATCCGCCGCTGTTTCTGGCCTTTTTCGCCGTGTTGGCGGCCGGCGTGATCCTCGGCGGCGTGGCGGTCTGGCTGTCGCAACACAAGCATCGCCGCGCGCTCCATCGTGCCCGTGAGGAAGTTGCACGGCTCAGGCAGGAACGCGAACAGCTCCTGGCCGAACGCCCTGCCACCCAGCCGGCGCTGCCATCGCCGCGTCGCGCCGCCTGATCGGGACAGTTCGGCGTTTCAGGAGATGTCCGTCATGCGTGCCGTCGGCGCCGACGAGCTGCTCGCCAGCCTGGATAGTCCGTCGCTCATCGATGCCCTCGCCACGGCGTTTCGCGAAGGCGTGGTCACGCCGCTGCGCCATCACCACACGCTGAAGCGCCCGGGCGAGCAGGATGCGGTGCTGCTGATGATGCCGGCCTGGAGTGGCGGCGAAGGGACGGATGCCTATATCGGGGTCAAGCTCGTCACCGTCGTTCCCGGCAATGCGGCGCGTGGGGTGGCGAGCGTCCAGGGATCCTACGTGCTGATGTCGGGGGTGACCGGTGCGCCGCTCGCCGTCCTCGACGGCACGACCCTCACCTTGCTTCGCACCGCCGCTGCCTCGGCACTGGCCGCCCGCCATCTTGCCCGGCGGGATGCATCCCGTCTGGTCATGATCGGCGCCGGTGCCATGGCGCCGCATCTGATCGCCGCCCACGCCAGCGTCCGCCCGATCCGCGAAGTCGTGATCTGGAGCCGCGATCCGACGAACGCGGAGGCGCTGGCGGCCCGCCTGGCCGACCGGGCCTATCATGTGACCGCCGCGGCCGATCTCGACGAGGCCGTGGCCTCGGCCGACATCGTCTCGGCCGCGACGATGTCTCGCACCCCCCTGGTCCAGGGGCGCTTTCTTGCACCCGGCACCCATGTCGACCTCGTCGGGGCCTATACACCGGAGATGCGCGAGAGCGACGACGAGGCGGTGGCGCGCGCCCGTGTCTTCGTCGATACCCGCGAAGGCGCCATGCACGAGGCCGGTGATATCGTCGTGCCGCTCAGGAACGGGACCCTGACGCCCGAGCGCATCGAGGCTGATCTGTTTGATTTTGCCGCAGGCCGTCATGCCGGTCGCGCAACCGAGGAGGAGATCACCCTTTTCAAGTCGGTCGGCACGGCGCTCGAGGATCTGGCTGCGGCGCGGCTCGCCTGGGAGCGCCTCAAAACGGTGGCGTAACCGGCGTCATCCATCCGGCCACGGCGCCACTCGGGTCGCGGATGATGGCGATGCGGCCGACACCGGGAACGTCGAAGGGCGCGCGCAGGATCGTTGCTCCATTGGCGGTCGCCTTGGCGACGCGGCTGTCGATATCGTCCACCCCGATATATGGCAGCCAGTGATCCGGCACGTGTTGAAAGTGCGGCCCCGTCAACTCGAACATGCCACCGACACCGGCATCGCCGCACTTGATCAGCCAGTAGGTCCCCGCCGACATGTCCATCGGTTGGCCGACGAACTCCCAACCGAGCGCCTCACTGTAGAAGGCTTTCGCCTTCTCGACATTGCGCGTGTTGAGTTCGTTCCAGACGAACCGGCCGTGGACGCCGGGCATGGCGCTATCCTTGATATGGACCCAGGGCCAATCTACACCCGGTTGCGGCATATCGCGATTGTGCTTTTCACTCAACTCTCGGAGAGCTTGCGGAAGCGCACGCGCGCGCTACGCTCGATAGCTGCGGCGACGAGCATGTCGACCTCGAGCGAATCGCGCAGCAGTTCCAGGAACCGCAGCTCCTCCTGCTCGGCGACGAGATCGACCGACGCCACTTCGACGGCGAGTGCGTACGCCGTCTCATAGAGAGGTGGGGTGAGGCTTTCCTTGACCATGGTGACCAGCCGGTCGAGCCCGAGCCCGTCATCCGAGCCGAGGAGCTTGGCGCAATCCTCGGCCAGCCGCGGGATCGAGTCGGAGGTGAAGCCGGAGAACACCGGCAGATGCTCCACCAGATCCGAGATCTCCTGCAGCTCGGTGTCGGTCACGCGCCCGTCGGCGGCCGACATGGTGACCATGACATAGGTGAGGGCTTCGTGCGTGGTCAGTTTGGTCGTCATGAAACTCCTCATGGGTGCTGCCGGGGGGGGCGGCCGGTGCGACCGCGTCGTGAAGACTCTGCGGCGTGCTCTGATCCGGTTGATGCGGCCGGACCGCGGAAAACACACTCAAACTATTGAATCTGGGGTATTTCCATTCAAACGGACGATTCCGCCCGTCCGGCAACTGCTCTAGCCGATCCCGCGACACTTGGCGAATCGGAAAATGGGCTGTCCGTGCACCTCGCGGGATCGCTACCGCCGGTTACTCCGCGCCGAAAGCGTGCAGCCGGGCACCGTGCGCCTTCAGCCAAGCGCGCCCCCGGTCCATGTCGGGACAGGTCGCCCTGACGAGACGCCAGAAGTGGTGGGAGTGGTTGAGCTCCAGCAGATGCGCCACTTCGTGCGCCGCCAGATAGTCGAGGACGGCGGGTGGCGCCAGGATCACCCGCCAGGAAAACGAGAGTTCGCCCGCCGCGGTGCACGACCCCCAGCGGCTGCGCGTGTCCTTCAACCGCACCGCCGTCGGCTTGGCGCCGAGCCGGGCGGCATGTCGCGCCACAGCTGCTTCGAGATCGCTGCGGGCCTGTCGTTTGAGGAAATCGATGACCCGGCGGCGCACATGGCCTTCCTCGCCAGCGACCAGCAGGCGCGGCGGATCACCCTCTTCCAAGTGTGTCACCCCCCTCAGGCCGGCCGTTCGTACGATCAACGTATCGCGACCGCGCAACGGGATGACGTCGCCGTCGCCGAGTGGAATCGGCGGCGGCCGGCGGCGCAGACGTTCGGCGAGCCAGGGGCGGTGGCGTTGGACGAAGGCGAGCGCCTCGGAAAAATGACCGGCGATCGGCAGCGTCAGCACCGGATCGCCTCCGGCCGTCGGCAGCCGCAGCGAATAGCGCCGGGCTCGCGCCGTCGCCTTGACCGCAATGCGCACAGGCAGCCCGTCGATTTCGACGGTCGCTTCGGTGGGAATCGCAGGGCGGCGCTTCGCAGGCGGCATCAAATGAAAGATCCTCCGCCGAGGGTCGATTCGGCGGAGGATCAGTGTGACCAGCTTTCGGGCCGCGATAAAGGGGCTATCGTTTCGCACGCTTCAGACCGTCGAAATAGACGATCAGGATGATCAGCATGCCGGTGATGATGTACTGCCAGAAGGCGTTCATGTGCAGGAGGTTGGCGCCGTTGGCGATGGTCGCCAGGATGAACGCGCCGAGGATCGGGCCGTAGGCCGAGCCGACTGCACCGAACAGCGAGGTGCCGCCGATCACCGTCGAGGCAATCGCCTGCAATTCCCAGCCTTGGGCCTGGCTCGCATCGCCGATGTGCAGACGCGTCGCCAGCATGATGCCGACGAGGGCGGCGCAGATCGAGCAGAGCGCATAGATCAGATAGATGATGCCCTGCGTATTGACGCCAGACAGGCGCGCCGCTTCCGGGTTGGAGCCGACGGCGAAGATATAGCGCCCCCAGCGGGTCTGGTGCAGCAGGATGTACGAGGGGATGCCGACGATGATCACCACCCAGAACAGGCTGGGGATGCCCAGGAAGTTGGCCGCGGCAAAGGCGTTGAAGCCGGCTCCGTCGCCGCCGAGGATCTGGATCGACGTGCTCTGCGTCCACAGGAAGCCGGCGCCACGCAGGATCTGCATGGTCGCGAGCGTCATGATGAACGGCGGCAGCCCCATCTTGACGATGCCGAAGGCGTGGAACAATCCGACGCAGAGGCCGACGCCGAGCGTAATGAGGATCGCCAGCACGTCGTAGACCGTCAGCAGGATCGCTGCCAGATTACCATCAGTCGCCAGGCCCAGAGAGGTGAGCAGCCCGTTGACCACCGCGACATCGGCATTGATCAGGATGGCGATGGTGACGCTGGCAAAGCCGGCGACCGCGCCGACCGACAGGTCGATACCGGCGGTGAGGATCACGAACGTCTCGCCGATGGCCAGTACCGCGATCATCGAGCCCTGGCGGGCAAGGTTGCTGATGTTGCGTTCCGACATGAACGCGTCAGTCGCAAAGGTGAGGGCGATCCACAGCACCACCATCAGGCCGACTAGGGTCAGGCCCAAGAGCAAGTTCAGGCCCTTGCCACGGGACTGGACTGAGTCTGTCGTCGATTCCGTCGTCATGTTATTGCCCCAGGTTATGCGCCCGCTCCGCTCGATCCCACATTGAGTGGCTCCGCGCGGGCGGATCCTGTCGAATGGGTACCTCAGACACCGATGGCTTCTGTCAGGATCTCTTCGTGGCTGCCGCCCTTGAACGGGTGCGACCCGACGATGCGACCACCGCGGAACACATGCAGCGTATCGGACAGTTCATAGATTTCCGGGAGATAGGACGAGATCAGGATGATGCCGGCGCCCTCGGCCAGCAGTTTGGCCAACAGCCGATAGATCTCGGCCTTGGTACCGACGTCGACGCCAACGGTCGGCTCGTCGAAGATGAACAGCTTGGCACCGTGATTGAGCCACTTGCCGATCACGATCTTCTGCTGATTGCCGCCGGAAAGCGACAACGCCAGCGCCCCGCGTCCGGACGTCTTGATCCTGAGATCCGAGATCTGCCGGTTGGCGGCACGCACTTCCCCGCCGTTGTCGAGCGTGAAGTAGCGGGTCAGCCGCTGATAGATCGGCAGGTTGATGTTGAGCCCGACCGGCAGATTGAGGCAGAGCCCCTGGTCGCGGCGGCTTTCCGGCGAGAGAGCGATGCCGAGATTCATCGCGTCGCGCTCGCGCCGGATGGTGACCGGCTTGCCTTCCCACAGCACCTCGCCCGACTTGTGCGGATGCCGGCCGTAGAGGCTGGTCACGAACTCCGAACGGCCAGCGCCGATCAACCCGTAGAGGCCGACGATCTCGCCAGCCCTGACGGAGATCGAAATGTCCTGGAAGCCCTGGCCCGACAGCGCCTTGGTCTCCAGAATCACATGGCCGAATTCCATCGTTTCCTTGTGATAGATCTGATCGAGCGTACGCGCGATCATCATCTGGATCAGCTCGGTTTCGTTGGTCTCGGCGGTGCGGCGCGTGCCGACCAACTGGCCGTCACGTAGCACCGACACGCGGTCGGCAAGTTCGAACACTTCTTCCAGCCGGTGGCTGATGTAGACGATGGTGACGCCCTGCGCCTTCAGCCGGCGGATGAGCGAGAACAGCTGCGCCGCCTCCTTACGGGTGAGATAAGCGGTCGGCTCGTCGAAGATGAGAAACTGTGTGCCGCGGGTCGCTGCGCGCGCCGTAGCGATCAGCTGTTGCTGACCGATGGTCAGGCTCGACAGTTCCACGTCGGCCCGCAGGTCGAAGCCGAGGTCGTCGAGGATCTTCTGCGCGCCACGCACCATGCCGCGGTGATTGAGCATCCCGTGCGAGGTTTGTTCGTCGCCAAGGAAGATATTGGCGGCCACGCTCAGGTGCGGGCACATCAGCACTTCCTGGTGGACAGCGTTGATGCCGAGTGCGATTGCCTCGTGCGGCGTCGACAGGCCTGTGGCCTTGCCTTTCCATATGATTTCGCCGGAGGTGCGCGGCGTCACGCCGGTAAGGAGCTTGATCAGCGTCGACTTGCCGGCGCCATTTTCGCCCACGATGGCGTGGATCTCGCCCGTTTTGAATGCCAGATCGGCGGGCTTCAGTGCATGCGTACCGGTATAGCGCTTTTCGAGCTTGCGCATCTCGAGGATGGGACCGTCGAAAATCGCTTCGGTCGCAGGGGACGCGACCGACTGGGTGGCGCTGGTCGACAAGGTGGCTACTCCAGATGGTATCTGCTTCAGGAAGGTGGCGACGGCGCCTTGAGCGCTCTGCCGACCGGGGCCTCCCCGGGGGGAACCCCCGGCGCCCAGGGCGCCGGGGGACACGCGTTAGGCTACCTCGAGGATCACTTGACCTTCGGGTTCAACAGTTCCTGCGAGCGAGGCTCGTTGATGTTGGCGCCGGTGATCAGGTTCGCGCCGGTGTCGACGAAAGCCTCGACCTTTTCCTTCTTCGAAGCGGCGAGGGCGGTCTTGACGCCGTCGTAGCCCATGCGGAAGGGGTCCTGCACCACGGTGGCGGCCAGCACGCCGTCCTTCAGAGCCTTCACCAGCTTGTCGTCGCTATCGAAGCCGACGAGCTTGACCTTGTCCTGAGCCTTGGCTTCAGCAACCGCCTGGATGGCGCCTTGGGCCTGGATCAGGTTCGAAGCGAAGATGCCGCGCAGGTTCGGACGAGCCGTCAGCAGGTCGGCGACGATGTTGAGGCCGCCGTTGGCGGTGCCGTCGGAGATCTTGTCTTCGACGAGCTTCAGGCCGGGATACTTGGCGGCCAGCTGCTCCTTGAAGCCCTTGGCGCGCTCGTCGAGCGAGCCGACGCCCGGAAGATGCGTGACGAGAGCGACTTCGCCCTCGGCCTTGCCGTACTTGGCGGCGATGGCGGCGGCCAGGCCGTCAGCGGCGATGCGGCCGCCCTGAACGTTGTCGGTGGTCAAGAACGATGTGAACGCCTTCGAGTCGGCAGCCGAGTCGACGCCGATGATCGGAACGGACTTGGCGGCTTCGTCGATCGGCTTGCCGAGGGCTGCCTTCTGCGTCGGGGCGATCACGATGGCGGCGGGCTTGCCGGCGACCGCGTTCTCGAGGATCGAGATCTGGCCGTTGATGTCGGATTCAGACTGAGCGCCCAGTTCCGGGACGGAGACGCCGAGGTCTTTGCCAGCCTTGCGGGCGCCGGCCAGAACGATCTGCCAGTAGAACGACGTCGTATCCTTGACGATGACCGGGATCACGGTCTCGGCCGAAGCCGTGGTGATCGGCGCAAAAGCAAGACCGGCGGCTACGCCGGCAGCAATGAGCAGTTTCTTCATTTCATCTCTCCCTGAATCGACCGGGTGGTAGTTGCCGGCCTATTTGTTCCGGGCACGCCCGGACTACATTGGTCCCCCCTCCCAGGGCGACCGATCGCAGGCCCGCATCCCCCTCGGGAGACGGACCCTTGGTCTCTATCGAACAGTCGGAACCGGCTTTGCCCTCCGCTCGCCTCTCGAACTTTCCTGCCAAGGGGCTTCGTGACGGCGAAGCGGGGTCCTTGGCGAATTCTGCTGGAGAACGCGTCGGGTCGAATGCGTTTCCCCGGCGAGAGCCGATGGCGAGATAGGTTCTGCTGGAACCCTTGGCGCTCCCTTCCTGTTCTTGGCGTTCGTTAGGCACGTGCCGTCGAGACTGTCGACGGCACAAACATGTTAGCATTCAGCCAGGGATGTCAACCGCGATTCGTGCTTGCACGAAGGGGGGCTTGCCGGCTCCTTAAACTGATAGAATGCCGTGGCGTTGCGTCCGAAAATGCGCTCGATATCTTGCGCGTCGTCGACGGAATTCGCAACAAGTGCCTCGGTCGTCTGGACCCCTGCCGAATAGGACACGGTATTGGCGAGCACGGGCCAATCGGAGCCCCACATCACGCGGTCCGGCCCGAAATTGCAAAAGAGCTTGGGGTATGCCGGCGTCAGCCAGCCGTAATCGCCGCGATTGATCGACCAGAAGTGCTGGTGGGCGTCGACCCGCATGCTGCTTCCCCCCGAGGCGGCTATCGCTTTTGCTTATGAAACCGCCCGCCGTGGACTAATGCCCGGCGTAGATATGAGCGAAACATACATTCCAACTGATTGTCAATCCGAAATTAATATTCCGTATCGCTCCGGCCTGGCTTGGAGGTGAGTATCTGTCTGACCGCGCTTATCGCCCTGTCGCGCAGGTCAGGAGTACAACGCAGATGATCGGATTGCCGCCGGCGCGCCTTGAGCAAGCGCAAACTCCGGTTGAATATACGTCTGCCTGTTGTCTCGACGGACCGGTGCCGCAGACTGTCGTCCGGCTCGGCGCAGAGCCGATCCGGTTGATGGTGTCAGCGCGACGCCGGCCCACCGTGGGAGGCGTCAGGCCTCGCCGACGGTCCAGTGGATTTCAGGTGGTGCGATCTCTGCCGGACTGATTCCGTCCGCATCGCTCCTGGAGCGGCCGAATGCGCCTGCCCCGGTCGTGCCGCGGTGCGTGCGCGCCTCCGGCCGGTCGGTGGCGAATGGCACCGCAGGGTCGAAATGCGCCGCATATTTCGACGGCGAAGGAATGGGGGCGTCGGGACGCAGCAGACCTTCGTGGCGCAGCGCCGTCCACAACCCGGTCGGGATGACCGTCGACAGGATTTCGACGTTGCACCAGACCTCGTCGGGCGTGCGCGCGCCGGGGATGACGGAAACGACCTGCGGGTGGGTGAGGGGGAACCGCAACGCCGCTTCGATCAGCTTCACCCCGTAGGCCAGACAGACGTCCTCGATGCGGGCAACGCGATCGAGGATCGCCTCGGGTGCCGGGTCGTAGTTGTACATCGCTCCCGGCTTAGGCCCGGTCGCGAGGATGCCGGAATTGTAGGGGCCGCCGAGCACGATGCCGATGCCGCGCGCTTCGCACAGCGGCAGGAAACTGTCGAGCGCCTGCTGTTCCAACAGCGTGTAGCGTCCGGCGAGCAGGAAGAGGTCGAAGTCGCCGCGCTCGGCGAGCGTCTGGCAGACCTCCCATTCGTTGACGCCGGCGCCGAAGGCCTTGATCACGCCTTCCTCGCGCAAGCGGAGGAGCGCGCGGTAGCCGCCGGCCATCAGTTCCTCGACGCGTGCGTCGGAGGCCTGCCGCGATCCGTGCGACATCACGTCGACGTCGTGGACGTAGAGGATATCGATGCGGTCGAGCCCCAACCGTTCCAGCGAGGCTTCGAACGAGCGCATCACCCCATCGTAGGAATAGTCGTACACTTGCCGGCGCGTCGGGGTTTCGAAGAACTTGCCGATGCCGGTGCGCTCCTCGGGTCTGCACACTTCCAGCAGTCGGCCGACCTTGGTCGAGACGACATAATCGTCGCGACGCTTGCCTCTGAAGAAGTGGTTGAGCCGCGTTTCGGCCAGACCGAGACCATACTGCGGCGCCGTATCGAAGTAGCGGCAACCGGCCTCCCAGGCGGCGTGCAGCGTTTCCTGGGCGGCCCGTTCGGAGAGCGGTTGATAGAGATTGCCGAGCGGCGCCGATCCGAAACCAAGTTCGGCGAACGAAATCTCCGATCCCGACGGGGACCGGAACAGTCGCTGCCTGATTGCCGTGCCGCTCTCGCTCATGAACGCTCCATCATGCCGGATGTCGTCTGGTCGCTCAGTCCATCGGCTCGAAGACTTCGGGCCGAGCCTTCGAGAAGGCCACCAGTTCCGCCATGACGCGGTTCAGATGCGCCGTCATGGCGGCCGCCGCATGATCGCCGTCACGCGCCATCATCGCCTCGAAGATGCTTAGGTGTTCCGCGTATGTTGCCACATATCCCGGCGTTCCCAAAAGGATTCTCCGGGCCCTCTCCAGATTGGCTCGTGCCGAGTCGATCGCCGCCCTGACCCGCCCGTAGGCAAGCGCTTCCATCAGGGTCAGGTGGAATTCGAGATCGAGCGTGTGGAAGCCCTGCCGGTCGTCGGCGTCGATCGCCGACTGCTGGTAGCGCATGTTGCGTTCAAGGTTGGCGAGCAGGGCATCCGAGGCTTGCGGGGCCAATTGTCGCACCGTCTCCGCCTCGAGCGCGCGCCGGATGAACATGCTCTCCTCGACATCGGAGATGCGGATCCTGGTCACCCGCGTGCCACGCTGCGGCAGGATCTCGACAAGTCCCTCGGTCTGCAATCTGTTGAGCGCCTCCGACACCGGAAAGCGCGACACGCCCAACCGCTCGCAGATGACGTGCTTGTTGATCAGGGCCCCGGGCGGCAGCCCGGAGGTGACGATCGCATTGCGCAGGACCGTGGTGACGTGATCCGTCGTGCCACCCCGCGCGGGCAGATTGATGGGCGCCAGAAAGGCGTATCCGTCGGTGATGTTCAGGTCTTCGTTCATGTACATTGTAGCATGTTAGTATTTCATGTTACGACGTCAACCTCGCCGTCAAGACCGGCGCCACGGGCACCGTCGGTCCGGCGAATTCGCCTCGACGAAAGGATCAGAAGCAATGGCGGTTGCCAAAGAGCCGCGGACCCTGCGTCTGCACCCGCACGATTCCGTCGCAATAGCCATCGATGCCGTCGATGCCGGCGTCATGACCAGCCAAGGCGTGACGGCACTCGTGCGGATACCGCGCGGCCACAAGATGTCAACCGTTCCTGTCGCGGCCGGTGCGCCGATCGTGAAGTTCGGCCAGATCATCGGCTTTGCCTCCGCGGATATCCTTCCTGGCGATTACGTCCATACGCACAACTGCGACTTTCAGCATTTTGAGCGCGATCACGACTACGGCGTCGATGCTGTACCCGAGGATCTGCTGCCGCCTGAGGCCCGCGCCACGTTCGAAGGCTACCGTCGTCCGGGCGGCAAGGCCGGCACCCGCAACTACGTCGCGGTGATGACCAGCGTCAACTGCTCGGCGACCGTCGCCCGCTTCATGGTCGAAGCGGTCAACCGCTCCGGCATACTGGCCGACTATCCCACGGTCGACGGCGTCGTTTCCTTCGTCCACGGCACGGGCTGTGGCATGTCCGGCCAGGGTGAAGGCTTCGAAATCCTGAAGCGCACCCAGTGGGGCTATTCGACAAATCCGAACATCGCCGCAGTCCTGTTGGTCGGGCTCGGCTGCGAGGTGTTCCAGATCGGCCGGATGAAGTCCGAATACGGCATCGTCGAGGGCGAGCATTTCCAGACGATGACGATCCAGGAATCGGGGGGCACGCGCCGGACGATCGAAGCCGGGCTCGAGCGCATCAAGGAGCTCCTGCCGGTCGCCGCCCGTGCCAGGCGGGAGACGGTTTCAGCGGCCGACCTCGTCGTCGGCCTGCAATGCGGCGGTTCGGACGGCTATTCGGGGATCACGGCCAACCCGGCCCTCGGCGTGGCCGTCGACATGCTGGTCCGCCATGGCGGCACGGCGATCCTGTCCGAAACCTCCGAGATCTACGGCGCCGAACACCTCCTCACCGGTCGGGCGGTGACGCCGGAGGTGGCTGAGAAGCTGATGAGCCGCGTGCATTGGTGGGAGGACTATTGCGCCAGGTTCGGCGGCACCATGGACAACAACCCGTCGCCGGGCAACAAGGCCGGTGGGCTGACGACCATTCTGGAAAAGTCGCTCGGCGCTGCCGCCAAGGGCGGCACGTCGCCGCTCCGAGCCGTCTACGAATATGCCGAAAAGGTCAGTGAGCGCGGCCTCGTGTTCATGGACACGCCCGGATACGACCCCGTCTCGGCAACCGGACAGGTGGCCGGCGGCGCCAATATGATCGCCTTCACCACCGGTCGCGGCTCGGCCTTCGGCTGCAAGCCGGCGCCCTCCATCAAGCTTGCCACCAATTCCGAGCTTTACCGCCGGATGACGGACGATATGGACATCAACTGCGGCGATGTTCTCGATGGTGTCAGCCTTGAGGACAAGGGGCGGGAGATCTTCGATCTGATGCTGAAGACGGCTTCCGGCGAGCGCACCAAGTCGGAGAACCTGGGGTACGGCGACAATGAATTCGTGCCCTGGCAGGTCGGCGCGGTGATGTGACGCCTCGCCCAAGAGCGAGCCTGCCGGAGTTCCGGCCGGATCGGTCGACCGGCAGCGGCCGGTTGCAGCCGGGGAGGGCGCGTTGCGCGTTTCCCCGGAACGCGGCGGGCAATGGGCTGCCGGGCCGCCGCTGGCGTGCTGATTGCCACGATGTCGAATCGGCTTGGGCGAATCGCTCGCGGCTCGACCGTCTGCTGACAGGCATCCCCATCGCGCCGTCGGCCTGGAAAACTCGCGCTCAGATTGAATTTCAGCTGACTGCATTGGTAAAAAACCGTTTCACCATCCGCAGGTTGCGGACAGAATTCGGCGGAAATCGAAGTCGTGTCCGCGCCGCCTTCCCTTGGACACCCAAAACGCGCGATATTGACGGGAGTTGTATCTGTCTAAAGCTCGGGTGCGGGGTTGGCTCGCGACGGTTCTTCCCTTCTCGAACATGAAAGCCTGTGGGCCGCGATTGATACTATCGCGGCGATGTTCGGGCTTACGCCGTCGGG
The DNA here is from genome assembly GCA_031291575.1 of Ancalomicrobiaceae bacterium. Classification (GTDB taxonomy): domain Bacteria; phylum Pseudomonadota; class Alphaproteobacteria; order Rhizobiales; family Ancalomicrobiaceae; genus CAIYYN01. The sequence continues at coordinate 49,097 of JARLIT010000076.1, read as the reverse complement.
ACTGGCACGACGCGCCGGTCTCAATGCAACCAGTTTCAACAAGTCCAAACGCCGTGGCAGCGACGGTCGCCCGCGCTGGCCTTCGACGGAATCGATCGCCAAGGTGCTCGATGCAACCGGCCTCGGCGTCCCGGCTTTCCTGATGCTCGTCGGCGGCGTGGCACCTGTCGAACGCCGCGGCAACGGCCATGCGTCGGTGTTTGCCCGGCCGGATGGCTTTGCCGATGACGGAGCCGGGCCGTTCGTCGACGCCGCGCGCGGGCTTGTCTTGCCGCTGCATCTCGACGCACCGCTTCTCGCTGTCGCGGTGAAGGACGGCTCGGGGCTGCCGCTCTACCGGCCGGGCGATCGGCTGATAGCCTCGCAGGCCGCCAAGGCCGAGAAGGGCGACCGCATCATCCTGTCGATGATCGACGGCCGGCTGCTGATCCGGTCCCTGCTTGTTCGCACGCGGCGGACGCTGACTGTCAGTGCGCTCACCGACGAGGCGGTCTGTGAAGTGCACCGGCTCGCCGACGTCGCCTGGACCGCGCGTATCCTCTGGGTCAGCCAATAGGCTTGGCGCGTCGCCACGCGGTCCGCGTCGACCGGCGCGTCGAGGCGCTCCTCGGGACGGCAGACATGCGACGGGCGCGGCGATGGATCTCCATCACCGCGCCCGCAAAATCTCAGTCGGTGCAATCCGCAGCAGCGGCGCCAGAGCGTGTTCCGCTCAAGTTGATCAGACCTGAGCGCTTAGAACACGCTCAAGATCTTGAATCTGCCCATTTTCTTGTCGACCGGATTGATTCAATCCGGTCGGAAAATGCGCTAGCGCTACTCCGGCAGATCGGGAACGGGTTACTCTGCTTGCTGCGCCTTGTGCTGAGCGTCCTTCAACTGATCCTCGAGCGTCTTGCGCTTCTGCAGGATGTCGGACTTGATGGCTTCCGCCCGCTTCTTGATCTCATCCGGCTCTAGCGGCTTGCCCTCGTTGGCAGACTTGAAGGTATCGAGCGCGAAGGAGAAGCTGACCGGATTGGCCGCCTGTCCGGTCGTGCCGATGACAAGCGCCTTGCCCTTCTTCATGGCGGCGAAGGTGGCGTCTGTCAGCAGCATTTCCGAGATGCAGCCGTCAGCGGCGCAGAAGGCGTACTTCGAATCCTCGGCCTTGTTCTGGTCGATCTGCACCTTGATGCCGGGCTGTAGCAGCATGCCGGTCGGCACGATCATGCGGGCGATGCGGCGCGCCTCGCCCGTCAGTTCGAGGACCATGAAGGTGGCGAGGAACTGCCCGTCGGGCGTCCTCAGCTCAAAGGCCGTCTGGCAGAGTTCCTTCTTGGCCTTCTCGTCCTTCTGGCAGATCTTGACCCAGGTATCGGCCGGGTTATCGGCCGCCAAGGCGGATCCGACGGCCATACCCGGCAACGTCATCGTCGCAGTGACCATCGTCATGCACAGACGCTTCACCAAGCCCTTCAGAAATCCCATGTTCGTCCTTCCCGACCTATCGATCGTCCCCACCTAGCCGAACACCGGCGGCGGGTTCGCAGAGTGCCCGACAGCGGAACACTCGCCCTCCGGTAACCAGCTGTTAGGCAAGAACCGAAAAACCGCAGCGACGTATTAGCTGGCCCGCCGCCCCGGTTCAATGGGGCAAAATGGTTGACGAGGGTTGGTGACGCGCATTTGCGGCGACATGGTGGCAGCCGCCGACCGCAGCAGCCAAGGGCTCCCGGCGACTTTAACTACGCCGTCAAGTCGCGGCAACGAAGGCCGAGGGCGGGCGGTGCCGTCGGCCCCCGCTCCGGCTTCGTTCAGTCCGCCTGCGCCGCGATGCGCATGAAGAAGTCGTCCATCCGCCGGTGGCTTTCCTCTGCGATCCGCGACGGGAACCCCTGGAACACATGGGCGCCGCCGGGAAAGACGGCGAGCTCGGCTTCGTTGCCGGCCGCCTGCCAGCGTGCCGCCATGAACAGGGAATCATCGAGCAGGCAATCTTTCGTGCCGATGGAGAAGAGCGCCGGCGGCAGCCCGTCGAGCTTAGCGTGGATGGGCGAAATATCGGGATCTGCGGTCGAGCCGCCGCGCAACAGAAAATGGCGGACGAACATCTCGAGGTCGCGCGTATTGAGGACGAGCCGGCTCTCGCCCCACGCCCGGGCGCTCGGGGTCAGATTGAGATCGTAGACGCCGGCGACGAGATTGGCCCCGGCAAACGGCGTCAGCGCGTGCCGGTCGCGTAAGCGCAACAGCGTGACGACGGAGAGATGGGCTCCGGCCGATTCGCCGCCGATTGCCAGATGCGTCGTGCCGAAGCGTTCCCTGGCCTCGCGGACGAGCCACAGGGCTGCCGCCTCGCAGTCGTCCGGTCCCTTCGGATAGGGATGTTCCGGCGCCAGTCGGTACTCGACCGAAACGCCGACATAGCCGCAGACATCGGCGATGTGCTCGAGCCGCGGATCGCTGCCGTCGGCGGTGCCCCACACCCAGCCGCCGCCGTGGATGTAGAGATAGACGCCCTTCGCCTGGCCCGAAAGCGGACGGATGATCCTCAGATCGATCGGCCCGTGCGGGCCCTCGATGGTCTGCGTCTCGGCTCTTGCGGAGCGCGGGGCCAAGGGAAACGGACCGATGCCGAGCGCCCGCATGGCGCGGATCTCGCGTGGCTCGAATGTCCAGGGGTCGGTGGTGGCTTCGATCCTGGCGAGCAGGTCGGCATTGAGCTGCCGGGTCTCCGGGGCGATGGCGTCGTCTGAGAAGAGGCGGGCGTCGATGGTGACGGCCATAGGGCTTGATCCTCGCTGCTATGCATCTGTTCGGACACGCCGCTCGCCTTCCGCGGGGGGCGCGTCTGTTTCGAGCCGGCCGGCACAGGCAACGGCACCTGCGGCGATCCGGTCGCTACCCTCCCGAATCGGCAGTGTCGGAGGGGATCGCCTCGTGCAGTCCGTTGACGTTCATCGGTCGATATGAAACCGTTGCCGCCGGTGGATTTAACCCTAACAGCCGACATGTCGAACGTCATCACTGCGCATCTCGATCCGACCGCCGTGCTCCTCCTGCAGGGCACGATTGTCCTATTTGTGCCATTCGCGCTTTGGTACGTCTTATCGCTCGGCCGCTTCTTTCCGCTCGCCGCCATCCAGATCTTCGCCGGTATTCTGTTGGGCCCGTCGATCTTCGGGGCGGTCGCCCCCGACGTCTACAGAATGCTGTTCTCGGCGGAACTGCAGGGCGGCGTGAACGCGCTGGCCGCCTTCGCGGTCATCCTGTTCGGTTTCAAGGCCGGCACCGAGACCGACATCGATCAGATTGCCGACGGCGGTCCGACGGTCGTGGCGGTCGGCTTCGGCGGCTTCTTCGTCACGCTGGCGATCGGCGCCGCCTTTGGCCATGCGGTCGCCAGCGCCTTCCCCTCGACCGTCGGAATCGGCGGCGTGCCGCTGTTCACCATCGCATTCGGCCTGGTCATCGCCGCCTCGGCGTTGCCGATGCTGACCACCATCTGCCGCGACGTCGGTCTGATCCGGACGCGGGTCGGGGCATTGGCACTCGCCTCGACCGGCATGAGCGAAGTCCTGTTATGGGGCGGCATCGCCGCCATCCTGCCGTTCTGCAGCCGGCGCTGGGAGGGGGCGGATGCCGCGCTCTGGGCCATTGCCTCGGGCGTCGTCGCGGTGCTGTTCGTGCGCTTTCTCGCCGGACCGGTGCTGTTGCGCCTCGTCGATCGCGGTACGCCGGAGCGGGTGATCATGAGCGCCGTGATGATCCTGTTGTTTGCCGTCTCGGCGACGACGCTCACCTTCGGCCTGCATCACATGCTCGGCGCCTTCATCGTCGGCCTGTTCCTGCCCGAGCGGGTCAGGCATTTGGCCGCCGACCGGCTGGATATCCCGACGGCCTTGGTGCTGATGCCGTTCTTCTTCCTCTCCATCGGCCTCAAGACGTCGTTCTCGCTGACCGATCACGCCGTCTGGGCGGTCTTCGTCCTGGGGCTCGCCGCCTGCGTCGGCGGCCGCGTCCTGTCGTCGGCGGTGGCCGCACGGCTGACGGGCGAAACCTGGCCGACGGGCATCGCCATCGGTTTCCTGATGCAGACGAAGGGGCTGATGGGGCTCGTCGTCATCTCGGCCTTCGCCGACCGGGGCCTGTTCGGCGCCCCGGCGGTTTCCGCGCTGGTGGTGATGACCGTCGTCTCCACCTCGCTGACCATGCCGGTGTGCAACCTGATTGTCGCCGGCTTCGGCGAGCGGTTGGGCCTGCAGGTCAAGCCGCGTCCGCTGCCCGAGCCGAAATCGAGCTGAACCCTTACCCGCTTTGCGGAATCTCGGCCGACGGGAATGCGACGCGTTACAGCGCCTCGACGAGCACCGTCGTCGTGCCGATCTCGATGGTATCGCCGATGCGGATCGGCGACTTGCCGGTCACCACCGTGCCGTTGACGACGATCGGATTGATCTTGCCACCATCGAGGATCTGCATGGAGCCGTCACGATCGTCGACGACGATCACCGCGTGCTGCTTGCGCGAGATCGTGTCGTCGCCGAAATCGAGCGGCACGCGGTTGGACGCCTCCCGCCCGATGGAATTGGTTCCGGGAAAGATGGGGCGTGCATTGCCTGCCCCCGGCCCGCCGACGATCACCAGCTTGGCGAACGGCGGCTTCGATTTCTGCGTGACGAAATAGGTGCCGAGATCGTCGGTATCGACGGCAACGCGCTCCGTCTCGCCGACCTTCAGATGCCGTGCGACCCGGGTGCTTTCGTCCCGCGGACCTGAACCCGTCATGTGTCCAAAACCCCCTGAATTCCGTCGACGTCGCCGCGCGTTCCGGGCGCTGTCGGCATCGACGAAGTCTTACCATAGGCATCAGGCAACTTGGGCCCGATGGTGAAAACGGAGCGCCTTGCCCGGTCGGCCGAGCGGTCGTTCCAGACCTGCTGCGCACTGCTCCTCATGCCGACTGCATCGCCTGTCGGCGGAAGCGGAACGTCACGCCGCCGAGTGTGACGAGATCGCCGTCGGCGAGCACCGAGTGTTCCTTGTAGACGCCGTTGATGAGCAACTGATTCGGCTCCTCGCGTCCGGCCGTCTGGTTGTGAATCTCGAAATCGCCGGTGACACCCAGTTCCAGCAAAGCATGATGTCGCGACACGGTGACGTCACGGATGCGGATGTCGTCGTCGGAATGCCGACCGATCATCACGCGCGGTCGACCGACGGACACGATCTTGGGATCTTCGTCGAATTCGAGGATGGCCAGCGGGCCGCTCGCCGACCCCGCCCCTGGGCGCGGCACGAACGCGCTCGGCTCGGCGGCCGGCGCACTCGGCCCTGCCGGCTGCGGGATGCCGCGGTGGCGGATGGCCGTCACCGCTATGCCGCCGGCTACAGCGAGCACGATGACGATCAGCAAAGAGATCTGAAAGCCACCTGTAGCGATCAAATCAAACATCTATACATTGTCCCGCGCATGATCCCAATCGGTCGTGACCCAATGGCGCGGCCCAACAGCCCGGCGCAGCCGACAAGCCACACCGGCGGCATGTCCCCGCTTCACTTCGCCAACCAGTCTAGGCTACCGAAATCTTCCTGTCTCGATCATGAACGATCGGCTGGCGAACCGCAATTGCGCCGGTGCCGAACGCGTCGAAGCTGGGGATACCCGCCGCTACTGCGTATTAGTATGAAAATTCGTATGCTCAATTGCGTAGCCGTGCAGCACTCGGCCTGACGTGAGAACCGTCCCGCCACACGAGACGCATGCGGGCATAAGAATAGCTTTGGACTTGCAAGGGGGATGGAACCGTTCGATATTACAAATGACCCTCCGTGATGTTCGAAGCCGGACATATCACGCAAGATCAGGCGCTGAGCGACAGCTGCACGTGTCTTTTCGGCATCGCCGGGAACGATGCCGGTTGCGGGCTCCAGGATGGAGCCGGTTGAGACGGAGTGTGGCCGATCGACCCGCACCGCGCATGACCGGGGGAACAACAAGACGGCGGGTTCGTCGGAAGAGTTTCCGACCGCCGCCGGACCAGGGACGGAAACTCAATTTTTCTCAAGGAGTTCGAAGTGTCGATCGATTCGAATTACCGGTTCGTCATCGCCGACGACCATCCTCTGTTTCGCGGCGCGCTGCGTCAGGCCATAGAGGTCATGGTCAAGGGCGTGACGATTTCCGAGGCCGGCTCGCTCGATGAGGTCACGGCCCTGTTGGAACGTGGCGAGGACGTCGACCTCGTGCTGTTGGATCTCAACATGCCGGGCGTTCGCGGATTCTCCGGCCTGATGTACCTGCGTGCTCAGCATCCGAGCGTGCCGGTCGTCGTCGTGTCGGCGACGGAGGACCCCGCGACCATCCGCCGCTGCATGGAATTCGGCGCTGCCGGGTTCATCTCCAAGTCGCTCGGCACCAACCTCATCCACGAGGCGCTATCGACGGTGATGGCGGGTGGCATCTGGACGCCGCCGGGCGTCAATCTGGCGAGCGCCCACGACGACGAAACCTCGGCGCTGGTCAAACGACTGGCGACGTTGACGCCGCAGCAGGTGCGCGTCCTGATGATGCTGAGCGAGGGCCTGTTGAACAAGCAGATCGCCTATGAGCTCGACGTCTCCGAGGCCACCGTCAAGGCGCATGTCTCGGCCATCCTGCAGAAGCTCGACGTCGACAGCCGCACCCAGGCGGTGATCGCCGCCTCCAAGATCGAAGCCGGACAGTGGCAGTCGCTGACGGTGCCGAACTGACGAAGCGGGCCCGCAGCGGAGCGCTGCCCTCGCGGGGCGGCGCCGGTGACGCTGCGGCCTCGAACCGGCAGACAGGCTGAACCGCCCGGTGCCGGACGGCGACCGAGATCGTCGGCGGGCGGTGTCGTACCCTATACCGCCGCGGTGGCATGCCGGATCTGCGCCAGGGCCGATCTCAACGCCGCCGGCCGGATCGGCTTGTTCAACACGATCAGCCCCTTTTCGCGCGCCTGTTCGCGCACTTCCGGGCTGCGGTCGGCGGTGATGAGGAGGGCCGGCAAGTCGCCGCCGAAGCGCCATCTGAGCTGCACCACAGCCTCGATGCCGGTGCCCTCGTCGAGATGGTAGTCGACGAGAAGCGCCGCCGGCGGCTTGCCACGCTCCTTGAGAGCGGCCAGCGCCGCGCGGTGGTCGCGGGCCAGGATGACGTCGCAGCCCCAACCGCCGATCAACTTTTCCATGCCCGACAGGATGGACTGATCGTTGTCGATGCAGACGACCAGCATCCCCTCGAAGCGATCGAGCGCCACCTTGCGCGGTTGCGCTTCCTGCGTCTGGCCGGGCACGACGGCGGCGACCGGCTGGTCGAAGGTGAAGCTCGAGCCACGCCCCGGTTCGGACTTGAGCCTGACCGCCGAGCCGAGGACACGGCTGATGCGCTCGACGATCGACAGTCCGAGCCCGAGGCCGCGAGCCACGCGCGCGCCCTCCGGCAGGCGTTCGAATTCCTGGAAGATCGTCTGCTGGCTGGCGAGCGGAATACCGAGGCCGGTATCCAGCACCTCGATGGCCAGTCGCCCGCGCCGGCGCCGACAGCCGACCAGCACCTTCCCCGCCCGGATGCGGTCGCCGGGGGTATATTTGATGGCGTTGGAGATGAGGTTCTGCACCAGCCGCCTCAACAGCCGCTTGTCGGAGCGGACGCTCAAGGAGGAGTGCACGACCTTGAGTTCCACACCCTTTTCCCGGGCGATCGGTTCGAATTCGATCCGGAGAGGCCTCAGGATGTCGTCCATGGCGAAGATGGTGAACTCCGGCTTCAAGGCGCCGGCATCGAGGCGGGAGATGTCGATGAGCGCGCCGATGATCTCCTCGACCGCGTCGAGGGACTGGTCGATGTTGCCGGCCGTTTCGGAGAACTGGCCTCCCTCGGCCTGTTCCAACAGGCTCGCCACATACAGCCGGGCGGCGTTCAGCGGCTGGGCGATGTCGTGTCCGGCGTGCGCCAGAAACTTGGTTTTGGAGATATTGGCCTCCTCGGCCGCCTGCTTGGCGATGATCAGCGCCTCGTTCAGCCGCGTCAGCTCCTCGGTGCGCTCGCGCACGCGCTTCTCCAGGGTTTCGTTGGCCCGCGCCAATTGATCGGCCGCCTCGACCCGCTCGGTGATGTCGGTCCAGGTGGCGACGATGCCGCCGTCTGGCATCGGGCTGGATCGGACTTCGACGACGCGGCCGGAGGAAGCGAAGCGTTCCTGGAACGGCACGGGCATCAAGACCAGCCGATCGATGCGGTCCTTGACGATGCGCTCGGGATTGCCGGGGCCGAGTTCGCCGCGCTCGGCGGACGCCCTGAGGATGGTGGAGAGCGACGTTCCGGCCTGCGCCTGCTCGGGCGCCAGCGCCATCACCTGGTGGAACTGCCGGTTCCAGCAGATCAGCCTCAGTTCGCGATCAAACACGGCGATACCCTGCGCGACCTGGTCGAGCGCGGTCTGCAACAGGTCGCGGTTGTACTGGATGGCGGAGGAGGCGTCGTCGAGGAGCCGGCGCGCCACTTTCGACGCGGGGTCTCGGCGTTTGACGAGGAGCGACAGGACGAGGCGCGAGGAAGCTGCGCCGATCGCCGAGGCCAGGAGCTGTTCCGACAGTCGCAACAGCCTCGGATCGGCCGGCAGGTCGTCGGAGCGGACGAGCCGGTGCGAGCGGTAGAATTCGTCGAAGGCGCGTGCCGTGCGCTCCTCGCCGAGATAGCGGGCCACCGTCGAGTGCAGGTCGGCGAGGGTGACTGCCGTCCGCCAGAAGCGCAGCGGTGCCGCCGGGGCGAGTTCGGAGGGCACGAAGATGTTGGCCTGCAACCGCTCGATCGCCTCCGGCCGGGCCGACAGCGACACCGCGACGAAGGCCACGACATTGGCGGCGAGACTCCAGAACACGCCGTGCACCAAGGGATCGAAGCGGAAGGAGAACAGCGCCCGGGGTTTCAGCAGCCACAGACCGAACGGGCCATCGTCGACGAAGGAGTGCGGCAGATAGCCGGCATCGACGAAGGAGGGGATCAGCAGCGTGTAGAGCCAGATGAGGAAACCGACCGACATGCCGGCGATGGCGCCGCGCGCCGTGGCGTCGCGCCAGATCAGCCCGCCGAAGAAAGCCGGCGCCAGTTGCGCCATGGCGGCGAAGGCGACGAGACCGATATCGGCAAGTGCCACGCCGTCGACGGCGGCGAGATAGTAGAGATAGGCGAGCGCCAGAATGACGAACACGGCGATCCGGCGGATCCAAAGAAGCGTCTTGCCGATGTTCTCAGGTTCCGGCACGTCCGGGTAGCGGCCGCGCAGCATCAGCGGCACCACCAGTTCGTTGCACACCATCAGCGACAGCGCGATCGAGGCGACGATCACCATCGCCGAGGCTGCCGACAGGCCGCCGATGAAGGCGATGATGGTCACCAGCCCCTGACCGGCATCATGCGGCAGACGCAGAACGAAGGTGTCGGCATCGACGCTGTCGCCGAAGCGGATCAGGCCGCCGAGCGCGATCGGCAGGACGAACAGGTTGATGGCGACGAGGTAGGTCGGAAACAGCCAGCGCGCGTGCTTCAGTTCGTCTTCGGTGTTGTTCTCCACCACCGTGACATGGAACATCCGCGGCAACAGGATGATGGCGAAGAACGACAATAGCGACATCACGACCCAGCTGCTGCCGGAGGGGGCTTTGGCGAACATCCGCTGCCCGCTCGTCGTTTCGAATGCGGCGAACAATTCCGAGAAGCCGCCGAAGGCCGAGTAGACGACGAACACGCCGACGATCGAGAAGCTCAGGATCTTGATGACCGATTCCGCTGCCACGGCCAGCATCAGGCCGCGCTGGTGCTCGGTGGCGTCGACATGCCGCGTGCCGAACAGGCAGGCGAACAGCGCCATGGCGAAGGCGACCGCGGCGGCGATGTTCGGCTCCAGGAGCCGTCGTCCGACGCTGTCGGAATGCGCGACCAGCGTCGAGACTTCGGTCGAGACCGCCTTCAGCTGCAGGGCGATGTAGGGCACGATGCCGACGAAGGCGATGATCGTGACGACAGCGGCGACGACCTCGCTCTTGCCGTAGCGCGCTGCCATGAAGTCGGCGATCGAGGTGATGCGCTCGGCCTTGGCCAGCCGGATGGTGCGCTTCAGGACGGGGAAGGCCACCAGGAACATCAGGATCGGGCCGACGTAGATGGTGAGGAAATCGAACCCGCGGTGGGCGGCGAGCCCGACCGAGCCGAAGAACGTCCAGGAAGTGCAGTAGACGCCGAGCGTCATCGAATAGACGAGTGGCCGGCTGGCGCCGCGCGCGATGCGCGGCTTGGCCTTGTCGCCATAGTAGGCAATGGCGAACAGCGCCAGGATGTAAAGCAGGGCGACGACGATGACGACCCAACCCTCGAGCATGGTTCTGCCACCCCGTTTCCGTTCCGCCCCTTGTCGAGCGTGCGCCTTCTGACCGTACACGTTTGATCGGAAAGCGGATCACAACCGCGCTCCGCTGTCCATGCGATTTAGGACGGGGTGAGCAGGCGTATCAGCCTTGCCGCTGAGAAGCCCTGTTAAGGCTTGACCCGGCTCGACAATTGTCGGATTTCAAGGACACCTGCCAAAACGAGTCCGGATGAGCGGAGGGGCGACCCCTGCCCAGGTGCCCGGATGATGACGAGTCCGTCGTGTCGATCGATCAAACCCAGTTCTTGAGCCGTATCGCCCGGGAGACGCCGGGCAGTCAGATCAGCGCCGTCGCCGACTACGGCCGGGCCAGGTCCTCCGTCATCCCCTTGTGGGTGGGCGAGGCGGACCTGCCGACGCCGCGCTTCATCTGCGACGCCGCCACCCGCTCGCTCGCCGCTGGCGAGACCTTCTACACGGGCACGCGCGGCATTCCTGAACTGAGGCAGGCGCTCGCCACCTATCATGCACGGCTCTACGGCGGCGCCTTTTCCTCCGAACGGTTCTTCGTCACCGGATCGGGCATGCAGTCGATCCAGGTGGCGCTGACGCTGATTGCCGGCGAGGGCGACGAGGTGATCGTGCCGACCCCGGCCTGGCCGAATTTTGCCGCCGCCGTCGGCGTCCGCGGCGCCCGGCCGCATGTCGTTCCCTTGCGCTTCGGCAATGCTGGCTGGGTGCTCGACTTCGACGACCTGGCCGCTGCCATCAATCCGAACACCAGGGCCATCTATTTCAACAGTCCCTGCAATCCGACCGGCTGGACGGCGAGCCGCGACGAATTGCAGCATGTGCTCGACTTGGCGCGTCGGTACGGGCTGTGGATTGTCGCCGACGAGGTCTACACCCGCTTCGTCTACGACGGCACGGCCCGCTCCCCGTCGTTCCATGACGTCGCCGAACCCGGCGACCGCATCCTCTACACCAATACGTTCTCGAAAAATTGGGCTATGACCGGCTGGCGCGTCGGCTGGATCGAAGCGGATCCGTCGCTCGGGCCCTCGATCGAGAACCTGTTGCAGTATTCGACCTCGGGCGTCGCGGTGTTCATGCAGCGTGGCGCCGTGGCGGCGCTCGAACAGGGCGAGGGCTTCGTCGAGCACCTCATCGCCCGGGTCAAGCGCAACCGCGACTTCGTCGCCGACGCGTTCGCAAAGAGCCCGCGCATCCGCTTCTCGAGCCCGACAGGCGCCTTCTACATGTATTTTGCCATCGACGGCGAACCGGATACCAGCCGACTGCCGTTCCGCCTGATGGACGAGATCGGCATCGGACTGGCGCCGGGCGGAGCCTTCGGCCACGCGGGCGACGGCTTCCTCAGGCTGTGCTTCGCCCGCTCGGCCGACAGCGTCGACGAAGCCGTCGGACGGCTGACCCGCTGGGTGGCAGAGACGGCGTGAGCCGGTTGGCCGCTTCGCGCCCGCCGATGCGGCGCCGAGCGGTCCATTCCGACCCTCGCGGGCCCTCTCGGCTCGCCGGGAGTGGAGGATGGGGCGGCAGGACAACGGACAACGATTGACTATCGGGGACCTCGAATTCGCCATTTCAGACCGCGCCAGACGCAAGTCGGACTTGAATGTCGAATTCGTGGCCCGAGCGTTTTGACTTAACAGCGTTCAACTGCTCTTGTCTTGTCAGGACAAAGAGCGCGTCGCTGGAGCGAAGGCAGGAGCATCGTCGCGTGGCATCGATCCAGATCCCCACCGTTTCCGAGGCCCGGCTGCTTTCGGTGCTCGACACCGCAGTCGACGGCATCATCGTCATGGATGATCGCGCCCGTGTGCTGGTCTTCAACAAGGCCTGCGAGACGCTGTTCGGCTACACGATCACCGACGTCATCGGTCACAACATCAAGATGTTGATGCCGCCGGAATTCTCCGACCATCACGATCGCTACCTCAGCCACTATCTGGAGACTGGCGAGCGGCGAATCATCGGCATTGGCCGTGAGGTGCGCGGCCAGCACAAAGACGGCACCATCTTCCCGCTCGAACTGTCGGTGGGTGAGGCGCATACGCCGGACGGACGCCAGTTCATCGGCATACTGCGCGACCTGCGCTCCCGCAAGGCGGTCGAACAGCGGCTGAATGCGCTGCAGGGTCAACTCGTCAACATGGCGCGCGTGCAGGCGATCGACGAGATGGGCGCGGCCATCGCCCACGAATTGAACCAGCCGTTGACCGCGGTCATGCTCTATCTGCAGGCAGTCAACCGCAAGATGGGGTCGCTCGACGAGCCGGAGAAGCTCGGGCCGGTGCACGATATCCTGCTCCGGGCGCTGCGCGAGGCCGAGCGGGCGAGCGGCATCATCCAGCGCATGCGGCATTCGGTCGAACGGCGCGAGCCGGAGCGCCAGTCGAGCGATCTCAACGCCTTGATCGACGAGGCGATCGAGTTGACCCTGATCGGGCACAATATCGACGGTCTTTCGGTCGAGCGCGACCTCGACCCGTCGCTGAGTTCGGTCGACGTCGATCCGATTCAGATCCAGCAGGTGCTGACCAATCTCATCCGCAATGCGCTCGAGGCTGTCCGGAAGTCGGCGGTGCCGCGAATTGCCCTCAGAAGCCGCATCGACGAGGCCAGCGCCTATGTCGACATTCAGGATTCCGGCACCGGTATCCCGCCGGAAGTGGCCGCGAGCCTGTTCAAGGCCTTCGCCTCGACCAAGCGCTCCGGACTGGGGTTGGGGTTGATGATCTCGCGCTCGATTGCGCAGAATCACGGCGGCGATCTGACCGTCGATCCCGGCGGCAACGGCCGGGGCGCGACATTTACACTGCGGCTGCCGCTGATCGTCTCCCAGCCTTCGTCCGATGACTAGATTGAGATCGTGTCAGGTGGAATCGTCCGTGCGGTGCATTGACACATCGAATCACCGTTCGCAGACTGGGGAGGGGGCTGGATGAGCTGTCGCATGCTTGCAGGCGACAGCAGTGCGCCACGGCGGGCGGCATCTGCCGGACGCCGTGGACCTCGGAACCATCTCCGGGAGTCCTGACCCAAAACGTTTGAGGTGCTGCCGTCCAACAGTATTCTCGGTGACGGTGTCGATCTGGGGCGGTGAGAAGATGGTCAAATCTCGTCTGTATCCAGCCTAGTCGTGAGACAGATCAAAGACTGAGATCTTAACTGGCAATAGATGTCGTGAGGACAGTTTGATTTCGCCCACAGCGTCGGCACGATATCGTTCGGTCGCAACAGAGGATCGCCGCAAGGCATCCGAGGTTCGAGAACGGTCAGGCGGGTCGGACACCATTTGGTTCGAATGGGGCCCGAAGACTGTGTGGGTGGCGTCCCGTTCGCTTTTGGCCGGGCGCGGCGTAGGCTCCATGCGCCGAACGGTCTGGCTGTTGGATGGCCGCGCTCATGTCGGTTTCGGGGGGGCCCGGGAGTGTGCATTGGCAACGGCGGGGATCGAGCAGGTTTTGGGGTGCGTGGCCGGCAGGTGATCGATGCGCCGAAAATGCGAGTCGATCGGATCTGTCTGCATCGGAAAGATCTGGCGTTTGATACGCAGTTTCCCCTATACTGCCCGAGAGCAGAAGGGGCGGGAAACGCGCTGTCGATGAGGCTCGGGTGACCAAAAATGGCTGGCAACATTAATAATCACGAAATGATCTACATTGTTGACGACGATCCGGCCGTCCGAGATGCGTTGTCCGTCGTCTTCTCGTTGGAGGGCTTCGGCGTGTCGGCCTACGAGACGGCCGACAGCTTCTTGGAAGCCACGCGCAAGGCCATCCCGGCCTGCGTCATCGTCGATGTCCACATGCCCGGTCGCTCCGGCATCGATCTTCTGAAGGTCTTGAACGCGCAGCATTATCCTGCGCCGATCTTCATCATCTCCGGCCAGGGCGACATCCCGATGGCGGTCAGCGCCATCAAGTACGGCGCCTTCGACTTCATCGAGAAGCCGTTTGATGCTGATACGGTCGTCGACCGTGTGCGCAAGGCGATCGCCACCGTCGATCGGCATCGCAACGGCGAGGGCAAATCGCCGACGACGGCTGATTTCCCCGGCAAGGACCTCTTGACCCCGCGCGAACTGGAAGTTCTCGCGCAGATCACCGGCGGCGCCTCCAACAAGGAAGCTGGCCGGCAACTTGGCATCAGCCCGCGGACCATCGAAGTGCACCGCGCCCGCATCATGGAGAAACTCGGCGCCCGCAATGCCGCCGATCTTGTCCGCATCGTGCTGACGCGCGAAGCCGAGCACGGCTGAGCCAACAAGAAGGGGGGCGACAGGGCCCCGATCGTATCACCACGTGTGATCTCGGTCGGGGCGTCCGGACGAAAGCGACCGCATCGCCGGTGGCTTCGCTTCGGCGCCAGTTTCCGCGGGCTGGCGCTCCCCCACGCTGACGATTGCTTCTGTTGCCGCGACTTCGTCCGGCGACCAGCGGAGCCTGTTGCTATCCGTATACGCGTGACTACGAATTGGACTTGCTTCCCGTGACGCGCACATTGGGATGCCGACGATGGTTGGCGTGTGCGATCGCGGTCGTCGTGTACTTCGGGGAGCGGTGCGTGAAGGTTCATATTCTCGAAGACGATGCGGGAGTGAACGAATCGCTGCGCACGTTGTTGCAGGCGTTCGGCTACACGGTGACATCGCACGAAAATGCCGCCAGCTTCTTTCTGGCCAGACCGCCGGAGTCCGATGAACTGGTGATCATCGACTTGGGGTTGCCGGACATCGATGGCGCCAGCGTTGTTCGCTGGGTCGAAGGTCTGTTGAAGCCGCCGCGGGTCATCGTCATTTCCGGCCAGCCACAGCGCGCGATTGACCGCGCGCTGAAGGGCGTCGCCAACATCACGGTGCTAAGAAAGCCTTTGAGCGGCGAAAGCCTGATGCCGCTGTTGATGTGACACTGGGTCGCAGCACAGCGAGACGGGGCGCCTGGCCGGGCGCATGCCGTTGCGGCGCGCGGTTAAGCGGCCGTTAGGCACGTTGCCATCCCGTAGCCGTGCCGGCGTCCGTAGCGACCGCGGCAGCAGGCCGGATAGCTCAGGATGTAATCGTTTACCGCTCATCAGCTCGCGTGATTCGGCATGGCTAACGCCTGGGCATGCCGTGCCGAGGGGGCGGATGCGGGCGGGGCCGTGGACCATGGGCCAATCTTGCCGGCGACGGGCACAATCAAGACGCGAATCGACCGGCCACTCCGCCCCATTTGGCGGGCGCCCCCGGTCGGCCATGACGAATCGTCGGGTGTCGCCGATTGGCACGCATGTCTTCTCAAACATTAACCAATTGCCGCTGGCTGCCGGAACGACCATCACCGGAGGCGGTAGGATGCCCGGCCGATGCAGCCATTCGTTGCTATCTCTACGCACATATACGATTATTGCATGTGAGGAGAGTCGCGCCGGCCGATCCGAGCGGCACGACGATGCGGATGCGATGGACAACCGGACGTCGCAGATGCTGAACCGTCCGAAGCTCCAGCGGTAGGTATATTGTCGTAAGTATGGCAACCAAATTGTGCGCTTAATGGTGAGTGTATAGGTTCCCCTACGGATGACAGAAACGTAGTTATCCAGATCACTCCGAGACAGCGTTCTGGGAAAACGCCGGCCAAGGGGTGGTGGTGAACCGATGACCGGTTCGCCAAACACACGTCGATTTCTTCCTGCGGACGGACGTCGCGCAAGCGGCGGCAGGGTGATCGGCGCGAGGAGGGAAAAGATGGCTTACACTGAGCACGATAACGTAGCAACGGGCGTCGTTATACCTTTGCGCACGTCCGACCGGGACGTGGAATGGCGTGAATTCGCCCGCTCAAGCCGCGTCAAATACCAGCGGCTTGAGCAACATTCGGTGGTCTTCTACGAAGGTGACAAGGCTGATCGGGTCTTCGAGGTGATCGAGGGCGCGGTAATGCTTTTCAAGCTGCTGCCGGACGGCCGCCGCCAGGTGGTCGACGTGCTCGGACCGGAAGATGTCTTCGGTCTGCCGCGTGGCCGGGACTATGATTGCAACGCCGAAACGTTGTCGCGCACCACGCTTCGCGTGCTTGACCGCCGCGACGCCGAGACCCGCACCGAGGTCCAGGGTCATCTGACCCGCTGCCTGACGGCCCAGGTCGAAAAGCTGCACGATCACGCCGTGCTTTTGGGACGCAAGTCCGCCTTCGAGCGTGTCGCTTCCTTCCTCTTCCGCTGCGTTCCCGCCTGCCAGCAGCTCGACTGCCTCGGCGACCAGCGCACCGGCGGCGAGAGCGTCATCGTCCTCAACATGACGCGCCAGGAAATCGCCGACTATCTTGGCCTGACGATCGAGACGGTCAGCCGGGTGATCTCGGAATTCAAGCGCAAGGGACTGATTCTGCTGGAGAAGCAGGATCGCATCCGCATCAATAATCTGTGCGGGATCTGCCGGTTGACCGGCGCGCACTGAAGCCTGAAACGTTGCGTCGTTGAGATGGTGCCGGCCGAAGCGTTTTGGCCGGCATTGTTGTGTCAACCGGTGTGTGGGCTGGCTTTGGCGAGGCGGATCCGCACCCGGATGGCGTTGCCAGGACCGCGGCAAGGCGGCATTCTCGCGCCCCTGCACCTCCTGCACCCCTGTGCCGCCACGCTGCGGCGCCAATCCAGGACCGACGCCTTGCCTGCGACCCCGGCCACCCAGTTCCTGAAGGCAAAGCAGATCGCCTTCGACCTTCTCGAATATCAGCACGATCCGCGCGCCGAGGCATATGCGCTCGAGGCGGTGGACAAACTGGGACTGGCGGCGTCGAGCGTGTTCAAGACGCTGGTCGTCTCGGACGAAAGCGCGCCGGCGCGTCATGCGCTGGTCCTGGTGCCGGCGGCTGAAAAGCTCAGTCTATCGGCCGCCGCCAAGGCGCTTTCCTGGAAACGGGCAGCGATGGCGAAGCCTGCCGATGCGCAGCGGCTGACCGGCTATGTGCTCGGCGGCATTTCGGCTTTCGGCACCAAGAAGCCTCTGCCGGTGGTCGTCGACGACAGCCTCGTCGGCCAGACGAAGATCCATCTGTCTGGCGGCCGACGCGGCCTCGAGATCGGACTTGCCCCGGGAGATCTGATCGCCTCGCTGTCGGCGCTGGTCGCGCCGATCTGCGCCTGACGATGATGTGGGACCCCAGAGCATTTCCCGCTCAGATGGACTCATCTGAGCGAAAGGAAATGCTCCAGATTCAATAGCGTGAGCGTGTCCTTTTCGGTCGGATCGCTTCTATCCGAACGGGACACGCTCTCGGTCCCGAATCGCGGAAAATCCCGCTGCAGAACCGCGGCGGCGTCCCGCTGGCGGCCTCCACGTCAGACTGCGACCGAATGCCGTGCGTTCGGCCGGGCCAGATAGGCGTCGAAGGCTGCCGCAACCACACGCACCAAGGGCCGTCCGGCGTCGGTGACGCTGACGCGACAGTCGGCCACTTCCGCCAGCCCATCGGCGACGAGCGCATCGAGCGCCAGCATGCAGCCGCTCAGCGCCGACTGCTTGACGCCGAACGAGCGGCAGACCGCGCCGGTATCGACGGTGAAATCGCACATCAGCCGTTCGATGATCGCTCCGCGCAGACGGTCGTCCAGGCTCAGCTGTTTGCCTTTCGCCGTCGCCAGATGTCCCGAATCGATCGCGGCACTCCAGCCGCCGACATCCTGGATGTTCTGCACGTAACCGCTCGGCAGCCGGCCGATGGAGGAGGCGCCGAGCCCGATCAGCGTCTTGGCGGCATCGGTCGTATAGCCCTGGAAATTGCGGGCGAGCGCCTGGGCGCTGGCCGCGATCGCCAACGAATCATCAGCGCGGGCGAAATGATCGAGCCCGATCGCCTGGTATCCGGCCTCGATCAGCGCCTCGCGCGCCACCGCCTCGAGTTCGAGTCGGGCCATGGTGCCGGGAAGCGCCTTTTCGTCGATCAGCCGCTGGTGCACCTTGAACCACGGCACATGCGCATAGCCGAACAGGGCGATGCGGTGGGGCCCGAGGGCGACCGCCTGACGCACCGTCGCCCGGACGCCGTCGGCGGTCTGGTGTGGCAGGCCGTACATGAGGTCGAAGTTGATCGCCTCGATACCGGCGCCGACGAGCGCTTTGACGGCGGCCTCGACCGTCTCGACCGGCTGGATGCGCCCGATCGCCTGCTGCACCGTGACATCGAAGTCCTGGACGCCGAGGCTCGCCCGGGTGATGCCGGCCTCGCCGAGCGTGGCCGCCAGCTCCGGTGTCACCGTACGTGGATCGAGCTCCATGGCATGTTCTGCCGCGGGGAGCACATCGAACCGCACGCCGATCTCGGCAACAACCGAGAGGAGGCTATGGCGCGGCAGTAGACTCGGCGTACCGCCGCCCCAGTGGATGTGGCTGACCGGTTGCCGCGTGCCGATGATGTCGGCGACCAGTTCGATCTCGCGCGTGAGGCTGGCGGCGTATTTCTCGATCGGGCCGTCGCGAAGCGATGCCCAGGTGTGGCAGCCGCAGTAGTGGCAGATGGCCCGGCAGTAGGGCACATGCAGGTATAGCGACACCGGTTCGCCGGAAGGAATCTCCGACAGCCAGCCGCGTGCGATCTCCGGGCCGATTTCGCCGGAGAAGTGCGGTGCGGTCGGATAGCTCGTGTAGCGAGGGACCGACAGGCTGGCGTAGCGGGCTTCAATCTCAGGGGTCATGCCGATATCAAGGGCCAATGCCCAATCGTTTCGCATTGATCGCCGTCAAACCGGCAAAATCCAGACGAATCGTGCGTTGCACTAGAAAAGTCAGGACGTTGTCTTGTGGATTGGCCGAGCGACGTCGGGCCGCTACGACGATTGTCTCGGGGCGGCGGCCGGTCAGGTCACGAGCGTGGTGATGGTGCATCCGCTGTAGCCGCGAGACGGAACGGCCTGTGGATGACGGGCCGTTGCGGCGGTGGAATCGGCGCCGGGGTTCCCCTCATCGACGAAAGAATGACGCGGCATTCCGGCCTCTCTGGCGACGCCGACGGCGCTTGCGCGACGGCAGGCGGACGACCGTAGCAGCGAACCCGGCTCGCGCCGAATCGTGCAAGCCCTTTAACGCCTTGATCAATTCTGACGGGGCCGCGACCGGCCGGGTCGGCAGCTCCGGGGTCGCCATATCATTTCGTGCAAAGGTGGTGGTGGTAAGGCCGACACACTGCGGGAAAACACGAAGAGGATCCGTCGAGGAACGGATCCGCGTTGACTTTGATCAAAGTTCGAGTGAGCTGGCCCGTCTAATCAATCGCATTGGGGTCTTACGGGAGGGGGGCCGAAACGCGCCGGTTGGCGCCGTTTCAAGTCCTGTCTCTTAAGAACCATTGCTCAAGAGAACGGGGCGAACAATGGCTCGACCAGCCGCGGCAAGCACACTCAGCTTCGAGGAGACAGGCTATGCGCTGTTCCTCGGGCTACTCGTCGTCGTCTGCCTACTCATCGCCGGCAAGGCGTGGGACTGGCAAATGGCCTTCCACGCCGGCATCGGCGTCGCTTTCGCGGCGCTCGGTATCTTCCTGATCGTCAGTGCCGCGTTGAAGCGGACGGCGTTCCAGCCGCTCGAGATCGACGGCAGGCCGAACTACAACTTCGGCCCCGTCAAGTTCGCCACCATCGCGGCGATCTTCTGGGGCATTGCCGCCTTCACGGTCGGCTTGACTATCGCCCTGCAGCTCGCCTTTCCGGCTTTGAACTTCGACCTGCCTTGGACGAATTTCGGGCGGCTTCGCCCGCTGCATACCTCGGCGGCCATCTTCGCCTTCGGCGGCAACGTGCTGCTGGCGACGTCGTTCTACGTGGTGCAGCGCACCTGCCAGGCGCGCATGCCGGGCATCGTGACGCCCTGGTTCATCGTGCTGGGCTACAACGCCTTCATCGTCATCGCCGGAACCGGCTACCTCTTCGGCGTCACGCAGGGCAAGGAATATGCCGAGCCGGAATGGTACGCCGACCTTTGGCTGACCATCGTCTGGGTCGTCTACCTTCTCGCCTTCCTCGCCACCATCTGGCGGCGCAAGGAACCCCACATCTACGTGGCCAACTGGTTCTATCTGGCCTTCATCCTCACCATCGCCGTGCTTCACCTCGGCAACAATGAGTCCGTGCCGATCTCGGTCTTCTCGTCGAAGTCGGTGCAGGTCTTCTCCGGCGTGCAGGATGCGATGGTGCAGTGGTGGTACGGCCACAATGCGGTCGGCTTCTTCCTGACCGCCGGCTTCCTCGCCATCATGTACTATTTCGTGCCAAAGCGCGCCGAACGGCCGGTCTACAGCTATCGCCTGTCGATCGTGCACTTCTGGGCCCTGATCTTCCTCTACATCTGGGCCGGCCCGCATCATCTGCACTACACGGCTCTGCCGGAATGGGCCTCGACGCTCGGCGCCACGTTCTCGATCATGTTGTGGATGCCGTCCTGGGGCGGCATGATCAACGGCCTGATGACGCTGTCGGGCGCTTGGGACAAGCTCAGGACCGACCCCGTTCTGCGCATGCTGGTCGTCTCGGTTGCCTTCTACGGCATGTCGACCTTCGAAGGCCCGCTGATGTCGGTGAAGGCCGTCAACAGCCTCTCCCACTACACGGACTGGACCATCGGCCACGTGCATTCCGGTGTGCTCGGCTGGGTCGGCTTCGTCTCCTTCGGCGCGATCTACTGCCTGGTGCCCTGGCTGTGGAACCGCAAGAGCCTCTACTCGCTGAAGCTCGTCAGCTGGCACTTCTGGCTCGCCACCATCGGTATCGTCTTCTACATCTGCGCCATGTGGGTGTCGGGCATCATGGAAGGCCTGATGTGGCGTGCCTACGACAAGCTCGGCTTCCTCGAATACTCCTTCATCGAGACGGTCGCGGCCAAGCACACGCTCTACATCATCCGTGCCCTTGGCGGCGGCCTGTTCCTCGCTGGTACGCTGATCATGGCCTACAACGTCTACATGACCATCCGTTACGGCGAACGCGAGGACACTGTCCCGGCGAGCGCTGGCACGCTGGCGGCAGCCGAGTGAGGGAGGACTGACCATGTCCATAATGGAAAAACACGTCGTCCTCGAGAAGAACTCGATCCTGTTGGTGATCGCGATCATCATCGTGGTGGCGATCGGCGGTCTCGTCGAGATCGTTCCGCTCTTCTACCTGAAGTCAACCATCGAAAAGGTGGAGGGCGTCAGGCCCTACACCCCGCTCGAGCTTGCCGGCCGCAACATCTACATCCGCGAAGGTTGCTACAATTGCCACAGCCAGATGATCCGTCCGCTGCGTGACGAGATCGAACGCTACGGCCATTTTAGCCTCGCGGCGGAGTCGATGTACGACCATCCCTTCCAGTGGGGATCGAAGCGCACCGGCCCGGATCTCGCCCGCGTCGGCACCAAGTATTCGGACCAGTGGCACCGCGAACACCTCGCCAATCCGCGCGCGGTGGTGCCGGATTCCATCATGCCGGGCTACCCCTTCCTGGCGACGACGGAACTCGACACGCGCCATCTGGCCGATGTGGTCAAGACCAATCGGTTCGTCGGCGTGCCCTACACCGACGAGCAGATTGCCAACGTCGATGCCGACGTCGCTGCTCAGGTCAATCCGGACGACAAGGAGGCCAAGGCGTTCGCCGCCCGCTATCCGAAGGCGGTCGCGCGCGATTTCTCCGGTGACGGCAAGGTGACGGAGCTGACCGCGCTCATCGCCTACCTGCAGATGCTCGGCACGCTCGTGGATTTCAAGATCTACGACGACAAAGCCAACGCCCGCTGATCGGAGGACACCATGGAAACCTATCAGTCGGTGTCCGAGTTCGCCCAGACATGGGGACTCATCTACTTCGTCTTCCTGTTCCTCGCCGTCCTCGCCTACGTCCTCTGGCCGCGCAATGGCCGCAGGTTCGACGATGCGGCCCAAATCCCCCTCAGGGAGGATTGATCCCATGGCTAAGAAAGAAATTGATCAGCACTCCGGCATTGAGACTACCGGCCATGAGTGGGACGGCCTGAAGGAACTGAACCACCCCCTGCCGCGGTGGTGGGTCTACATCTTCTACGCCTGTATCGTCTGGTCGTTCGGCTATTTCATCCTCTATCCGGCCTGGCCCGGGATCACCGGCTATACCGCCGGCATCCTTGGCCACTCCAACCGGAACGAGGCGCTGGCCGATGTCGAGGCCCTGAAGACGGCGCGCGAGGCTTCCGCCAAGGCGATCGCCACAGCGTCCTTCGACCAGATCCGCGCCAATCCGGCGCTCCTGCAGTTCGCACTCGCCAACGGCAGGGCGGCGTTCGCCAACAATTGCGCGCCCTGCCACGGCACCGGCGCCACCGGTTCGCCCGGCTATCCGAACCTGCAGGACGACGATTGGCTGTGGGGCGGCAAGATCGACGATATCTTCACGACGATCCGCTACGGCGTCCGCTCCACCTCTGACCAGACCCGGCAGAGCCAGATGTCGGCCTTCGGCAAGGATGGCATCCTGAAGAAGGAAGAGATCAACGATGTCGCGGACTTCGTGTTCTCGCTGTCGAACCCCGACTACAAGGGCGCCGGCATCGCCAACGGCAAGAAGATCTTCGCCGACAACTGCGTCGCCTGCCACGGCGACGACGCCAAGGGCAACCAGGACGTGGGTGCCCCGAACTTGACCGACAAGATCTGGCTCTATTCCGGCACCAAGGAAGCCATCGTCGCCCAGGTGACCAACCCGCGTCACGGCGTCATGCCGACGTGGGAAGGCAAGCTCGACGACATCACCATCAAGTCGCTGGCGATCTACGTCCACGATTTGGGTGGCGGCAAGTAACCGCGAACGGACCACTCCCAAGACTGCGAGCGGCGGGGCGAAAGCTCCGCCGTTCGGCGTTTGGCGGGCATCCGACCAGGATCAGCATTCAGTGCTGCTTCGCATGCCGCTTCAACAACCGGTCGCGCTTCAGCCGCGATAGCCGCTTCAGCCAGAACAGCCCATCGAGCTGGTCGATCTCGTGCTGGAAACACACCCCGAGGAAGCCGGTAGCTTCGACCTCATGCCGCTCCCCTTCAAGATCCTGGTAGGCGACCGTCACGGTCGTTGGGCGTTCGACCTGCTCTGCCGCGCCGGGCAGCGAAATGCTGCCTTCCAGGTGTCGCACGCTGTCGGCACTGGCGCTGACCACGACCGGGTTGACGCAGGTCCACACCGGTTGATCGTGCGCGATTTGCACCACGAACACGCGGGCGAGGACGCCGATGTGCGGTCCGGCAATGCCGATACCGGAGGCGTCGCGCAACGTGTCGAGAAGATCCTGCGCCAGTCCGGCGAGCGAGGCGTCGAAGAACGTCACCGGCTCGGCGATCTGCGACAGTCTGGGGTCGGGATAGAGGACGATCGGGCGGACGGTCATGCTGGCTCAGGTGTCGGGTTGGGGGGACGGGTCCCCCTGTCTAGTCCCCTCTGAGCACAAGTCCATCCGCCCACGGCGCCGGGCAGCCCTACTTCAGCGTCTCAGCGGCGCGTTTCGCAAACGTCGCATCGAAGGTCTTCGACAGGTCGATCGTCGCCGACTTGAATATCGGATCGACCACCTTGAGGAAGTCGAGCATGCTCTTCTCGCCGGCCTCCGAGACGATGCCTGTCACCGAATAGGTCGGCATCGACGCCTTCAGCGCCTGGATGTAGAGCGCCTTGTCGCCGAGCCAGTATTCTTCCGGCACGGTGGCGGCGATGTCTTCGGGCGCCGCCTTGGCTAGCCACTTCAGCGACTTCATCAGCGCGTTGGTCAGCGCTTGCGTCGTCTTCGGGTTGGCCTTGATGAAATCGTCCTTGAGGTAGAGCGTCGCTGCCGGATTGGTTGCGCCATAGACCGCTATCGTACCGGCCTCGGTGCGGGTATCGACGAGAATCGTCACCGCCTTGTCGGCCTCGAGCTTGGAGATGACCGGATCGAGGTGCGCGATCGCGTCGACCTGCCCGTTCTCGATGGCCGCCACCGCGGAGGCTCCGCCGCCGACACCGACGAAGGCGACGCTGTCAGGTTCGACGCCGGCCTTGGTGAGGAGGTAAAGCGCCGTCAGATGCGTCGAGGACCCCGGCGCGGTGATGCCGATCTTCAGGCCTTTGAGATCCTTGATTGTCTTGACGCTGCCGGCGTTCGCCGCCGCGACGGCGACGACGATGCCCGGGAAGCGGCCGAGTTCGAGCACCGCGGTGATCGCCTGCCCCTTCTGCTGCATGCGGATGGTGTGCTCATAGGCGCCCGTTACCGCATCGACCGAACCGCCGATCAGCGCCTGCAGCGACTTGGCGCCGCCGCCGAAGTCGTTGATGGTGACGTCGAGCCCTTCCTCCTTGAAGAAGCCCTTACGCTCGGCAATCGTCAGCGGCAGGTAATAGAGGAGCGGCTTGCCACCGACCCCGAGCTCGATCCGGGGCTTTTCCGGCGTTTCGGCCGCGGCCTGCGCCGCGAACGGCAGGAGGGCGAGAATGCCGGCAAGCGCGGCGGCGGCGAAGCGATGCATCGGTTTCCTTCCTCTTGTCGGCGGGTGTCCGGCCATCGGGCCGGATCCCCGCTCTTGGGTATCGGTGGCTGGATCGGCGTTGCTTAAAGCGGAATCGGCCTCCGGTCAGGTGCGGGCGTCCTCCCGCCCCGGCTGCCAGTGCAGCATCCGGCGTTCCAGCGCAGTCACGACAAAGTCGATGGCGAGGACGAAGAAGGCGAGCACCGCCATGCCGGCGAAGACGCCGGTGGTATCGAACACGCCCTCGGCCTCATGGATGAGATAGCCGAGGCCGGCGGACGCCCCCAGATATTCGCCGACGACCGCGCCGACGAGGGCAAAGCCGACGGACGTGTGCAGGGAGGAGAACATCCAGGACAGCGCTGACGGCCAGTAGACGTGGCGGAACAGCTGGAACTCGTTCAGCCCCATCAATCGGGCGTTCGCCAGGATGACCGGGGAGACCTCCTGGATGCCGCGATAGACGTTGAAGAACACGATGAAGAACACCAGCGACACGCCGAGCGCCACCTTCGACCAGATGCCGAGCCCCAGCCACAGCATGAAGATCGGCGCCAGCACGACGCGCGGCAGCGAGTTGGCCATCTTGATGTAGGGCTCGAATACCGCGGCCGCAGTCGGGAGTAGGGCGAAACCGAAGCCGAAGGCGATGCCCCCGATCGCCCCGATGGCAAACGACAGCGCGGTCTCCAAGAGCGTGATGCCGATGTGCGGCCAGATCTTGCCGGCGGCGACCATCTGCGCGACCCGCATCGCCACATCCGCCGGGGTGGAGAAGAAGAACGGCGGCAACAGCGTGCGTCCGAATATCGGCACCGTCGAGCCGACGTGCCAGAGGGCGACGAGCGCCAGACCGACGGCGATCTGCAGGGCAACAAGCTTCAGCCGCGTCATCCTTCGCCCGCTCCGTAGGTCTTGGCGACTTCCGCCTTCAACTGGCTCCAGATGGCGCGATGGATCTCGTGGAAGCGTGGGTCGGTGCGGATGTCGGCGGCATCGCGCGGCCGGGCAAGGTCGATGCGGTGGTCGCCGATGAGGCGTGCCTCCGGTCCGGCAGACAGGATCAGCACCCGGTCGGACAGCGCGATCGCTTCCTCGAGGTCGTGGGTGACGAAGAGGACGGCCTTGCGATCGGCGGCCCACAGGTCGAGCAGCAAGTTGCCCATGATCTGCCGCGTCTGCGCATCCAGTGGCCCGAACGGCTCATCCATCAACAGGATCTTCGGGTGACGGATCAGCACCTGCGCCAGACCGACGCGCTTTCTTTGGCCGCCGGAGAGTTCGTGCGGGAAGCGGTCGAGGAAACGGCCGAGTCCAACCTTCGTCAGCCACGTCCGTGCCTCGCCGAGCGCATCCTCGCGGTCGACGCCCGCCACCTGCAGCGACAGCGCGACGTTGTCGAGCGCCGTCTTCCACGGCATCACCGCGTCCTGCTGAAACAGGTAGCCGGCCTCGCGATTGATGCCGTCGAGCGGTTGGCCGAAGATCTGGATCGAGCCGGAGGCGGACTTGATCAGCCCGGCAACGGCGTTGAGGATGGTCGACTTGCCCGAGCCCGTCGGCCCGACGATGGCGACGAAGGCATTGTCGGCGACCGTCAGCGTCGTCGGCGCCAGCGCCTTGAACGGCGGACGTCCACGCGCGCGGAACTCGATCGACACCTCGTTCAGCGCGACCGCTGTCGTCTCGCGCGCCACTGCCGGCCTGAAAGGCAAAACTGCTGCCATCCCGCGCGCATCCTCCCGAAATGCATGCGCCTCGTGATCTTGTTGCGACCTTGCGGCGTCGTTGAAGAAAAATCCGCCATGTCACTTACGCAGTGTTACCATGCAGGTTCAGGGAAAAATAGGGCTTGCACCGGAAGGCTCGGCCGGCCAAACCGGTCTGAGCACCGCTCCGTGGCCGCGAAAACGGCTCGAAACAGCCATAGCCTGCCGGTTTGGGCGCGTCTGGCGTGGTCTTGTCCGTTCGTCGTAGCCTTGACCTCAGTCAAGGCGGGGATGCGGCATCCTGCTACTCGGGCGCGATAGGCCGCGCCCGAACCCATAGAACGATCTTCATCGGAGTATCCATGATGACGGCCAAGACGGAAACCGTGGAACCTACCTCGTCGGGTCGCGATCAACTCTACCAGGCGCAGGAAAAGATCTATCCGCAGTCGGTCTCCGGTCTTTTTCGCAAGATCAAGTGGGCGCTGCTGATCGTCTGTCTGGGCATCTATTACCTTCTTCCCTTCGCGCGCTGGGATCGTGGGGCGGGGCTGCCGAACCAGGCGGTGCTGATCGATTTCCCCGGCCGCCGCTTCTATTTCTTCTCGATCGAGATCTGGCCGCAGGAAGTCTATTACATCACCGGCCTGCTGATCCTCTCGGCCATCCTGCTGTTCCTGATGAATGCGGTCGCCGGACGCGTCTGGTGCGGCTACCTGTGCCCGCAGACGGTGTGGACCGACCTGTTTCTCCTCGTCGAACGCAAGATCGAGGGCGATCGGCGCGAGCGCATGATCCTCGACCGGCAGCCCTGGACCGCCAACAAGATCTTGCGCCGGGTCGCCAAACATGTTGCCTGGCTGGTCATCGCCTGGTGGACCGGTGGCGCTTGGGTGCTGTATTTTGCCGATGCACCGAGCCTGGTCAAAGACCTGTTCTTCTTGCAGGCGCCGGTCGTTGCCTATCTGTGGATCGGCATCCTCACCTTCACGACCTATTCGCTCGCAGGTTTCATGCGCGAGCAGGTCTGCATCTACATGTGCCCGTGGCCGCGCATTCAGGCGGCGCTGACCGACGAATGGGCGCTGAACGTCTCCTACCGGGTCGACCGCGGCGAGCCGCGCGGTTCGTTGAAGAGCAACGACAAGCTCAGAGCCGAAGGCAAGCACGCCGGCGACTGTGTCGACTGCAAGCAATGCGTCGTCGTCTGCCCGACCGGCACCGACATTCGTCTAGGGATGCAACTCTCCTGCATCCAGTGCGGTCTGTGCATCGACGCCTGCGATACCGTGATGGACAAGATCAACCGCCCGCGCGGGTTGATCGCCTATGACACGGACATCAACATCGCCCGCCGCGAACAGGGACTGGAGCCGATCTGGAAACTGATCCGGCCGCGTTCGGTGCTGTATGTCGCCATCATCGCCGTCATCAGCGGGCTGATGATCTACAGCCTGTCGACGCGCTCGACGCTCGGCGTCAACGTGCTGCATGACCGCAACCCGATCTATGTGGTGAATTCGAACGGCTCCATCCGCAACGGCTTCACCATCCGGCTGATCAACAAGGCTTCGACGACTCGCGACTTCGATATCTCGGTCGAGGGACTGCCGGAAGGGGCCAAGCTGGAGATCGACGGCAGCTCGAAGGACGGTCCGGTCAAGGTGGGGCTCGACGTCGAGGGCGACCAGACCCGCGAAGTGCGTGCCCTCGTCTTCGCACCAGCCAATGCCACGCGCTCGGCCTCGACGGATATCGCTTTCCGCATCCGCGAGAAGGCTTCGGGGGAGACGGCGACACACCGGGACTTCTTCAAGGCACCGCAACCGTCATCCGCAAAATGACGGAGATCAAGGCGGCGCGGACCGGGCGGGCTTAGGGTTTTTGCTCAAGGGCTTGCCTCGGATCAGCCGAAGGTATGAGGGGGCTCGCCGGACACATTCGCGAGAGCTCCGGCGGCCCGTTTCCGGCTTCGGTATAATGCCGGCAAAGGACGGGATCGTCTGAACTGGGATGCCCAGGCGCAGGGATCGCCGCGCCGGATGTTGACGAGGAGACCACCATGGCTTCGGTATCGGAGGGGCGGGCTTTGGGTGCGCCGGATGGCAAGGGCAAGTTGACGGGCTGGCACGTGCTGGGGATGCTCGGCGCCTTTTTCGGCGTCATGTTCGTCGCCAACGGCTTTCTCGTCTATTACGCCATCGGCACCTTCTCCGGCACCGTCACCAACTCGTCCTATCAGGCGAGCCAGCAGTACAATATCTACATTGCCGCGGCGCGCGCCCAGCAGTTGCGCGATTGGCACGTGGAGGCGGACGCCACGCGTGCTGCCGACGGCACGGTCGCCATCCGCATCGATGCGCGCGACGCCAACAATGTGCCGGTCTCCGGTGTCGACTTCCATGCGACGTTGCAGCGTCCGACCAGCCGCGCCGAAGATCGCCCGGTCGACCTGAAGCAGGTCCTGGGCGAGACAGGGATCTATACCGGCACCGCGTTGAGCGTGCCGGCCGGCCAATGGACGCTGGTCGTCGATGCCGACACCGACGTGACGCCGGCCAACGACGCGGATCGCCCGGCCTTGCGCCCCGGGTCCGCCGGCAACACCCCGCATCTCTTCGAATCCGAGCACCGTCTGATCTTCAAGTGAGGCGTCGATGCGCGCGCCCGTTCGCGACTGGCAGGCGTTCACCACGCCGAAACCCAACGGCGGTGCCCATATGGACCTCGCCGTCGAGGGCATCACCTGTGCCGCCTGCATGTCGACCATCGAGCACGGCCTGTCGGGACTGCCGGGCGTCGCAAATGCGCGCCTGAACCTGACCACCCATCGCCTCGCCGTCGACTGGGAGCCCGGTCGCGTCGATGCCGATGCCGTGGTGCAGCGTCTGGAAGACCTTGGCTACCGTGCCCATCCCTTCGATCCGGCGCGGCGCACCGCCGAAGAGGCGGCGGAGGAGCGCGGCCTCTATCGCGCCATGGGGGTCGCCGGCTTTGCCGCCATGAACGTCATGCTGCTGTCGGTGTCGGTGTGGGCCGGCAACGTCACCGACATCGAGCCGGCGACACGCGACCTGTTCCACTGGATCTCAGCCCTCATTTCCATTCCTGCGGTCGCTTACGCCGGGCGGCCGTTCTTCGGCTCGGCCTTGCGGGCGCTGCGTCACTTCAGAACCAACATGGACGTGCCGATTTCCATCGGCATCTGGCTGACCCTCGGCCTCTCGCTCTTCCAGACCATGCGCTCGGCCGAGCACGCCTATTTCGATTCAGTGTTGATGCTGCTGTTCTTCCTTCTGGTCGGGCGCACGCTCGACAATGGCATGCGGCGGCGGACACGCGGCGTGGCCGAGAACGTGGCGGCGCTCCGGGCCATCACCGCGGTCAAGTGTCTACCCGACGGTTCCTTGCGCGAAGTTCCTCTGTCGCGCGTCGATCCCGGCGATCTCGTGCTGGTGCGGCCGGGCGAGCACGTGTCGGTCGACGGTGTGGTCAAGGACGGCACCTCCGAGATCGACCAGTCGCTGGTCACCGGCGAGACCGATCTCGTCGCCACGACCCCCGGCGACCGCGTCTATGCCGGCACGCTCAACGTCTCCGGCTCGCTGAAGGTCCAGGTGACGGCGGCGACCGAAGGCACGCTGCTCGAAGAGGTCAACCGGCTCCTCGAAAACGCTGCGCAGGCGAAGTCGCGCTACATGCGGCTCGCCGACTGCGCCGCCCGTCTCTATGCGCCCGTCGTCCATTCCGCCGCCATCCTCACCTTCCTCGGCTGGTATCTGTCCGGCCGGCTTCCCGGCGCCGAGGCGCTGATCGTCGCCGTCTCGGTGCTGATCATCACCTGCCCCTGTGCGCTGGCGCTGGCCATCCCCGTGGTGCAGGTCGTCGCCTCCGGGCTGATGTTCTCGAAGGGTGTGCTGATCCATTCCGGCGACGCCATCGAGCGGCTGGCGGCGGCCGATACGATCGTCTTCGACAAGACCGGTACGCTGACGCTGGCCGAACCCGTGCTGCTCGATTTTGCCACAGTCGACCGCACCCTGCTGAAGCGGGCCGGCCGGCTCGCCGGCGCATCGCACCACCCGCTCGGCCGCGCGCTCGCCGATGTCGCCCATGCCGAGGCGCCGCCGGACGGGGCCCGCGAGATCGCCGGCTTCGGCATCGAGGCCGAGGTCGACGGACGGCTCGAGCGTCTGGGCAGCGCCGAGTTCTGCGGCGTCGATCAGACCGTTGTCGATGACCTCCTGTCTCGCCATCCGCGCGCCTCGCTCGTCGCCTATGCGCCAGGCGATCAGGCGCCCGTGCTGTTCGCCTTCCGCCAGGGGCTGAGGGTCGATGCCGCCGTGACCTGCACGCGCCTGAAGAAGATGGGCTATGCCCTGGAGATCCTCTCCGGCGACCGGGTCGAAGCCGTGTCGTCGGTGGCCCGCGAACTCGGTATCGCCACTTGGTCGGCGGCGCTCAGGCCCGCCGACAAGATCGCCCGGCTCGAAGCGCTCAAGGCAGCGGGCTCGCGCGTGCTGATGGTCGGAGACGGGCTCAACGATGCGCCCGCGCTCGCCGCCGCCCATGTGTCGCTGTCGCCGGTCACCGCAGTGCACCTGGCGCAGGCGGCCGCTGACGCCGTCTTCCTCGGCGACCGGTTGGCGCCCGTCGCCGACGCGCTTGCCATCGCCCGCCGCTCGCACGCCGCCATGATCGAAAACCTCTCGATCTCGGTCGTCTACAATCTGATCGCCGTGCCGATCGCGATCGCCGGCTTGGTCACGCCGCTGCTGGCGGCCTTGGCGATGTCTGGATCCTCGGTCATCGTCACCTTGAACGCCTTGCGACTGAAATTGAAATAGCTGGCAAATGATCGTGCCGCCGGGCATGATGGTGGCGTCGCGGGGCGGCGCCTCGGCGCCATCCTCGGAGCCGGGCCGAGACAACCAGGGAAGCGGAGATGGACGTCCTCATCTATCTGATCCCGATCGCGCTGAGCCTCGGCTTCCTGGGGCTCATGGCGTTCCTGTGGACCTTGAAGACCGGCCAGTACGACGACATCGAAGGGGCGAAATGGCGGGTTCTGTCCGACGACGACCTGCCGAAGCGCGGTGGTGGCGCCTAGCGCGTGCCCGTTCGGATCGAAGCGATCCGAACCATAAGGACACACTCAAGTTATTGAATCTAGAGCATTTCCCTTCGCTCAGATGATTCCATCTGAGCGGGAAATGCTCTAGACTGTCCTGCGATCGGCCGGAGTCGGCTGACGCAGACAGGATGTTCTCGACTTAAACAGATAGCGCGCCGTATGGGCGTCCAATTGGACGCACCGTGCTCTAGGAACGGGCTTCCGTTCAGCGGGATGTCACCGCCGGCGCGCTAAAACATCGGCAGTTCGAATCGAGCGCCGGCGCACGCGAGTCTTCGCCGGACGTTCTGAAAAGGTGATTGCCATGACCGTATTCCGCCGCCAGATGCTGGCCTTCATCGCCGCCATCGTCCTGATGGGGGCCGAAGGGGTTCAGGCCGAGGAACCGACCAAGAAGACGCCGCCTCCGCCGCCGGCTACCGACGCCAAGCCGGAGGAGATCGTCAGGAACCTTTATGACCGCTATTTTGCCGAAGCCTACGACTACCTCGACGACACCTTCAGGCCCCGCTATTTCACCAAGGCGACCGCGCAGTTGATCGGCAAGGTGTTTGCGAAGTCGCAGAAGAACGATGAGCCCGGCATCGACTACGAGCCGTTGATCGACGGCCAGGACGGCGAGGTGAAGGGGCTGAACATTGTCGTCACCAGTCAGTCGCCCGCCAAGACGACGGTCGAGGCACGCTTCACCAGCCTTGAAGACAAGGTCGTCGTGAGTTTCGATTTCGTGTCCGAGGCGGGCATCTGGAAAATCGACGACATCCGTGGCAAGGAGTCGAGCCTCAAGGAGATCTCCAAGCAGTACCTGCAGGAGTAGCTCTCGGAACGATTTGTCTCGTTCGGACAGGATCTCTCCAATCGTCATTGCGAGCGGAGCGAAGCAATCCAGAGTCTTTATGTGACTGGCTGGATTGCTTCGCTCCGATCGCAATGACGGCAGCTTATCTCGCACCGGCCAAGTTATACGAATGGCCCTGAATGTTGACCGATCTTGCCCCAACGGGGGGCATCCCGGCGAAAGCCGGGATGACGCCGCACGGGACGGATGCGTCAGGCGGAAGGGCCGTAAGTATTGGTCGGCATCGCTGGTCCTCAACCGCCCGCGCGGTTGAGCGGTAGTACGGCGACGGCCTCGTCCGCCTCGATGCGTTCGATCGAGGCGGGGCCCGACAGCGGCAGCCCGAGCCGGGTCCAGACATCGACCAGCGCGGCCTTCAGCCCGTCGATCAGTGCATCGTCGTGGAACGGCGTCGGCGTGATCCGCAGGCGTTCCGTGCCGCGCGGAACCGTCGGATAATTGATCGGCTGAATGTAGATGCCGTGCTCTTCCAACAGGATGTCGGAGGCCTTCTTGCACAGGTCGGGGTCGCCGACCAACAGCGGCACGATATGCGTCTCGCTCGGCATCACCGGCAGACCCGCGGCGCCGAGCACCGCCTTGGTGCGCGCCGCCTGACGCTGGTGCGCCTCGCGTTCGGCCGACGAGGCCTTCAGGAGGCGGATCGAGGCGGTCGCGGCCGAGGCGATCGCCGGCGGCAGGGCGGTGGTGAAAATGAAGCCCGGCGCATAGGACCTGACCGCATCGACGAGTGCGGCCGAGGCCGTGATATAGCCGCCGAGCGTGCCGAAGGCCTTGGCCAACGTGCCCTCGATGACGTCGATGCGGCTCATCAGCCCTTCGCGGTCGGCGATGCCGCCGCCGCGCGGTCCGTACATGCCGACCGCATGCACTTCGTCGATATAGGTCAGCGCGCCGTATTTCTCGGCGAGGTCGCAGATCTCGGCGATCGGTGAAATGTCGCCGTCCATCGAGTAGATCGATTCGAAGGCGATCAGCTTGGCGCGGCCCGGGGCGGCATTGGCGAGCAACTCTTCCAAGTGGGCCATGTCGTTGTGGCGGAAGATCTTCTTGTCGCATCCGGAACGGCGGATGCCCTCGATCATCGAGGCGTGGTTGAGTTCGTCCGACAGAATCAGGCAATCGGGCAGCAGTCGCGCGATGGTCGAGATCGCGGCTTCGTTGGAGACGAAGCCAGACGTGAAGACCAGCGCGGCTTCCTTGCCGTGCAGGTCGGCCAACTCGTGCTCGAGCTCGACGAGGGGATGGCTACTGCCGGAAATATTGCGCGTGCCCCCGGCCCCGGCGCCGATGCCCTCGGCCGCCGCGACCATGGCGGCGATGACGTCGGGATGCTGGCCCATGCCGAGATAGTCGTTCGAGCACCACACGACGATCTCGCGCGGGGCGTTCTGCCGGGCCTCGCGATCCTTGCGCCACAACGCATACGGAAACCGGCCGACGATCCGCTCGAGATCGGCGAAAACACGATAGCGCCGCTCGTGCTTCAGGGCTTCGATCGCACCTTCGAATACGGCCTGGTAATTCATTCGTTCGACCTCGATCCGTCGTTGGAGCGTTCGCCCCCACAAAACGCAAATTCCGCGTCGCCTCGCCAAGTGCCCCCCGACGATGCTCGATGCACCCGAGTGGTGGGATCGCGCAAGATCGTTTTTCGTCGAACTCGGCGTCCCGGACACACGGCTTGTGACCCGATTGGCCCCAACTATTTCTTATAACATGGGCCAAGGGATTGAGTTGGATCAAGTCCGTCGTTGCATCGCACCTGTGAAATTGCGTGTTATCTCGCAAGCGTCGCAAACCGCGCGGCCGTCGCCAGCGTGCCTCACCTTCACGGCTGCATCCGCGCCCAGGAGGCAGGCGAAGGCGCGGCCTTCACGGCCAAGTTCGACCGGGCTTGCGGATCAACGATATTTTCAGGAATTCCAAGGCATTCTGTCGTCGAAAGAGGACTGTCGCCGTGAATCTGGATCTGTCGGCTCTCACCTTCCTCGTCGTCGAGGACAGCGCTTATATGCGCACCATCCTGCGCACCATGCTGCAGGGCTTTGGTGCCCGCCGCATCGTCGAAGCGGAAGATGGCGCGTCGGGCCTTGAAGCGATGGACCGCGCCAACCCCGACATCCTGATCCTCGACTGGGTCATGCCGATCCTCGACGGCGCCGACATGGTGCGCATGATCCGCAACCCTGCCAATCCCTTCGCCTACGTGCCTGTGATCATGGTCACCGCGCACACCGAACGTTCGCGCATCTTCGAGGCGCGCAAGCTCGGCATCCATGAGATGTTGTGCAAGCCGATCTCAGCCAAGGCGCTCTATCAGCGCGTCGCCAGCGTCATCCTGCACCCGCGCGAATTCATCAAGACTCCGACCTATTTCGGTCCGGCGCCACGCAAGATCCGCAATCGCCAGAAAATCTGGCAGGCCAACTCGACGGATTCGCACGCCGCCTGAGGCATCGACGGCCGCATCCGGCCGATCGCGCCGGCTCTGCCCGGCTCAATCCAACCGATTCCAACCGATCGTCCGTCAACCGCCGTCAACCGCCCGAGCGTTGGTTCGCGCCTTTGCGCCAGATCAGTCGCCCCCTGAACAAAACGGCATTTAACATTCTGATAACGGCATGCGAGCGGGGCCGAATGGCATCGGATGGGCAACGTAAAAAGAACAAATGTTGACCGGTAAAATGATACCGATCTCAGTCATGATGTCGTAACCGTACACATGGTGGCTCGACTTGAGCAATCAGCGACGATATTCGCAACATTTGCGCATCGGAAGCAGTCGATATTTATCTATCCGTCATTGCGTCAAGCGATGGATAGTCTGTGCCTTCAGGCCTGTAGCTGGGCTGAATTGTCGGAGGATATCGATAGTGGGATCCGATAATAGGCAAATGTCCTGAATACTCGGCTGCAAGACTGAACATTGGCTTCACAGCTAGAAACAAATGTAGACATTTAGATCGCGCCATGGTGGTGCAACGGCCATGGCGTCGGTGATCCGGATCGGACGAGGCGGAAGGCCGGCGTGCCAAGCGTCCTCCGCCGGCGACATCCTCGCCGGCACTGAGCACGCCGGCCGACGCCTGCCTCGACCACACGGATGAGCGCCTCGGCCGGTTGGCGAACGCGATCACAGCCGTTCCGGCGACGGCCAAGCCGCGGCGGAATGACGCCGGACGCATGGTCAAGAAGTGGGCAATATGCCTCGATTGAAGGCAGACGTCGTCGCCTTTGCCGGGTTTGACGCCCGGCAGCGGCGCGAAATCTCCGCTTTTGTGGGGCTCGGTTCCGCGCCATGATGCGCGGAATCGCCCGCGCTGTCGTGTACAAGCGGGCAATGGAAGACCAGGGGATGTGGAATGGGGCGTTTGACCACGCATGTGCTCGACACCGCCAGGGGCCGGCCGGCGCAAGGCTTGACCATCGAGCTTTGGCGGATCGCTCCCGACGGCGAGCTGCTCGGCAGCTTTTCGACCAACCAGGATGGCCGTATCGATCAGCCGCTGCTTGCCGGCGAGGCATTTGCGTGCGCGACCTATGAGTTGCGGTTCCATGCCGGGGACTATCTCAGGCAGACGGCCTCAGGACTGGCCGAACCGTTGTTTCTCGACGTCATTCCGATCCGCTTCGGCATTTCAGACGCGACGGCCCACTATCACGTACCCCTGCTGATCTCGCCTTTCGGCTATGCGACCTATCGCGGGAGTTGACCGGTGTCCGAGCCTTCGCGTGCATCCATTCGTTATCTGTCATCCGGGCGTATCGTCGAAGCCACGGGCTTCGCGCCGACCGCCACGCTCCTTGATCACCTTCGTCTGACGCGTGGCCTGACCGGCACCAAGGAAGGCTGCGGCGAAGGCGATTGCGGCGCCTGCACCGTTGCTCTCGGCCGGCTGGTTGACGGCCGTGTCGTCTATCGCCCGGTCAATGCCTGCATCCAGCTCCTCGGCCAGGTCGACGGCGCCGAAGTCGTCACCGTCGAGGACCTGTCTGACGGCGGGGAGTTGCATCCCGTCCAGGCGGCGATGGTGGCGCACCACGGCTCGCAATGCGGCTTCTGCACGCCCGGCATCGTCATGAGCCTGTTCACGCTCTACGAAGCGGGCGAGCCGGTCGGGCGCAACGACGTGCTGTCCCAGCTGTCCGGCAATCTGTGCCGGTGCACTGGCTATCGGCCGATCGTCGACGCGGCGCTCGAAGCCTGCGACAGCCGGCCCGATCACAAGCCGGCCGATGCCTTCGCGGCACGGGCGGCCGAGACGGCGGCACGGCTGGCCGAACTCGATGACGGCCAGGACGTCTTCGTCGGCTCGCCCGATCGGTTCTTCGCTGCGCCGGCCTCCATTGATGCGCTCGCCAGCCTCTATGCCACCCATCCGGATGCTACGCTCGTCGCCGGTGCCACCGATGTTGGCCTGTGGGTGACCAAGCAGTTGAAGGACCTGCCGAAGATCATCCATGTCGGCCGTGCCGCCGGCTTCAATACCGTGTCGATCGACGACGCCGGCGTGACCCTGGGATCTGGCGCGACCTTCGCCGAGAGCCGGGCGGCGGTCGCCGCTATCGATCCCGACCTCGACGAGATCTGGCGGCGCATCGGCTCCGAACAGGTGCGCGCGTCGGGCACCGTCGGCGGCAATATCGCCAACGGCTCGCCGATCGGCGACAGCCCGCCGGCCCTGATCGCGCTCGGAGCGACGCTGACGCTCAGGCGGGGCACGACGACGCGCTCGCTGCCGCTCGAGGAGTACTTCCTGGCCTATGGCAAGCAGGATCGCCGCCCGGGCGAATTCGTTGCCTCGGTACGCGTGCCGAAGCTCAAGTCAGACCAGCTCTTCCGCGCCTACAAGATCGCCAAGCGCTACGACCAGGATATTTCCGCCATCATGGCCGCCTTCAGGCTCACCGTCGACACCGGCTTCATCCGCGAGGCGCGGATTGCCTTCGGCGGCATGGCGGCGACGCCGAAACGGGCGGCGGCGGCAGAGAAGGCGCTCGTCGGCGCCTCGCTCGACGATTCCAGCTCGTGGACTTTGGCGATCGAGGCGCTCGCCCGGGATTACGCGCCGATCGACGACATGCGCGCCTCCGCGGCCTATCGCCGCGACACGGCGCAGGCGCTTTTGGAAAAGGCACTGATCGAGTTGGCGGGAGAAACCACCAGGGCGACCCGCGTCGCCGGCTTCCGGGAGGGGACCGATGAACGCGTTGCCTGATCCGACGAGCGCTCCATCCGAGCCCGAGCCCTTGGCGGTGGCGCGCCGCTCGGCGCCGCACGATTCGGCCGTCAAGCAGGTGCAGGGCGCCGCCCAATACATCGACGACATCCGAGAGCCCGCCGGCACCCTGCATGTCGCTCCCGGCTATGCCCGCTCCGCCGCTCGCGGCAAGATCCTCGACGTCGATCTTTCCGCTGTCCGGGCCTATCCGGGTGTCGTCGCGGTGTTGACTGCGGCCGACATTCCCGGCACGAATGACTGTTCGCCGTCGATCGGAGGCGATCCCGTGCTGGCAACGGGCGAGATCCTGTTCCATGGCCAGGTCGTCTATGCTGTCGTCGCCGAAACGCGCGAAGCGGCCCGCAAGGCCGCACGACTCGGCCGGGTCGATGTCGCGGCCGAGCCGCCCGCGGTCGACGTCGAGGCAGCGATCGCCCGCAACTCCACCGTCCTGCCCGACTACACCTTCGTCAAGGGCGATCCGGCGGCAGCAATCGACGCGGCGCCGGTCAGACTGTCCGGCACCATCCGCGTCGGCGGTCAGGAGCATTTCTACCTCGAGGGGCAGGCCGCGCTCGCTGTGCCGATGGAGGACGGCGATCTCCTCGTCCTCACCTCCACCCAGCATCCGACCGAGGTGCAGCACATGGTCGCCAAGGTCCTGGCGATCCCGGATGCGGCCGTCGTCGCCGAATGTCGGCGCATGGGTGGCGGCTTCGGTGGCAAGGAAAGCCAGGCGACGCAATGGGCCGTCATCGCGGCGCTCGCCGCGCGCATGACGGGCAAACCAGCAAAACTCCGCCTCGACCGCGACGACGACATGATCATGACCGGCAAGCGGCACGACATGCGCGTCGACTGGATGGTGGCGCACGACGGCAACGGCCGCATTCTCGGCGTCGACGTCGCCTTCCTCGCCCGTTGCGGCTATTCGGCCGACCTGTCGCTCGGCGTCATCGACCGCACCATGTTCCATGCCGACAACGCCTATGACTATCCGGCGGCCCACATCCTGTCCCGTCGACTGAAAACCGACACGGTCACCAATACGGCGTTCCGCGGTTTCGGCGGACCGCAGGGCATCGTGTTCACGGAAAGGATGATCGACGCGCTGGCGATCACGCTCGGCCGCGATGCGCTCGATCTCCGGAAACAGAACTTCTATCCGCGCTCCGGTGGCACCACGCCCTACGGCATGACGGTTACCGACAACATCATCCACGAGTTGGTCGACGAGTTGGAGCGTTCGTCCGACTACCGGGCGCGCCGCCGGGCGATCTCGGCCTTCAACGCGACGAGCCGGGTGCTGAAGAAGGGTCTGGCGCTGACGCCGTTGAAGTTCGGCATCTCCTTCACGCTCGCCCATCTCAATCAGGCCGGCGCCCTGGTGCATGTCTATGCCGACGGCTCGATCATGGTGAACCACGGCGGCACCGAGATGGGGCAGGGGCTCTACATCAAGGTGGCGCAGGTGGTGGCGGAGGAATTCGGCGTCACCCTCGATCAGGTGAAGATCACTGCCACGACGACGGCGAAGGTGCCGAATACCTCGCCGACCGCCGCCTCTTCCGGCTCGGACCTGAACGGCATGGCGGCGAAGGTCGCCGTCGACAAGATCCGCGGCCGCATGGCCGAGGTTGCCGCCGGCATCTTCGGCGTCCCGCTCGACGAGGTCCGCTTTGCTGATGGCCGCGTGTTCGGCGGCAACCAGTCGCTCGCTTTCGGGGAATTGGCGAAGAAGTGCTATCTCGCCCGCGTGGCTCTGTCCGACACCGGCTACTACGCGACCCCGGGCATCACCTGGAACCG
This sequence comes from Ancalomicrobiaceae bacterium, assembly GCA_031291575.1. Lineage (GTDB taxonomy): Bacteria > Pseudomonadota > Alphaproteobacteria > Rhizobiales > Ancalomicrobiaceae > CAIYYN01. The sequence continues at coordinate 9,486 of JARLIT010000076.1, read as the reverse complement.
TGACACCAAGACCGGCAACCCGTTCTATTATTTCGCCTATGGCGCGGCGTGCGCGGAGGTGACCGTCGACACGCTGACGGGCGAAATGCGCGTCGATCGCATCGACATCCTGCACGACTGCGGCGCATCGCTGAACCCGGCCATCGACATCGGCCAGATCGAAGGCGGCTTCGTGCAGGGCATGGGCTGGCTCACTACCGAAGAATTGGTGTTTGATGCCGAGGGCAGGCTAAGGACCCACGCGCCGTCGACCTACAAGATCCCGACGGCATCAGACGTGCCGGCCGACTTCCGCGTGAAACTGTTTTCCTCGGGCGGCAACCGTGTCGACACGATCTATCGCTCGAAGGCGGTCGGCGAGCCGCCGTTGATGCTGGCGGTCTCGGTGTTCTCGGCCGTGACGGATGCGCTGACGAGCCTGAAACCGGGCGTGGTGCCACCCTTGGACGCACCGGCGACGCCGGAAGCCATCATGCGCGCCGTCAAGGCGATGAAGGGCAAGTGACATGCGCGTCTGGACGGCCCTCGGCGACTGCGTGCGCTCGACCGGCGGGGCGGTGCTCGTCACCGTCGTCACGGTCGATGGCTCCGCACCGCGCGAGGCCGGTGCCCGCATGGCAGTGGGTGCCGACGGTGGCTTCTTCGGCACCATCGGCGGCGGTACGCTCGAATGGCGGGCGATCGCCGAAGCGCAGCGGCTGCTGGCGGGGCCCGCCGCGGACGCCTCATTCCGGCTGATGTCCTTCGCGCTCGGTCCCGAACTTGGGCAATGCTGCGGCGGCAGGGTCAAGTTGATGCTGGAGGCATTCGGTGCCGCCGATCTGCCGGTGGTCGACGGTTTTGCCGAGGCCGAGGCGTTGGGGCGCTTTTCGACCGAGCGCCGTATCGGCGGGCCGCGCCAACGCTTGCCCGGACCGGCGGCAGAGCCGGTTTCGCTGCAGGGCGACCGCCTCGTCGAGACGTTCGGCGATGACGAGCGCACGCTCTTTCTTTATGGTGCCGGCCATGTCGGGCGAGCCCTCGTCCTGGCGCTGGCGCCGATGCCGTTCCGCGTCGTCTGGATCGACCCGCGCCCCGACGCTTTCCCGGCCGCCGCCCCGTCGAACGTGACGATGGTGGCGCCCGTCGATCCGGTGGCGACGCTGGCCTCGGTCAAGTCCGGCACATTCGTGCTGATCATGACGCACAGCCATGCGCTCGATCTGGCGCTCGCCGAAGCCGCGCTGCGCGCCCCCGATGTCGCCTATGTCGGCGTCATCGGTTCGGCGACCAAGCGCGCCCGCTTCGTCCGGCGCCTCGGTGAGGCCGGCATCGCGGCCGACAAGGTCGGCGAACTGGTTTGCCCGGTCGGCAGCGTCGGGCTCAAATCGAAATTGCCGGCGGTGATCGCTGCCGGCGTCGTGGTGGAACTGTTGTTGCGCGACGAGGCTGTGCGCGCTGGCATCGCCGCCGACGAGCGCACCCTGCCGGGTGCCGTAACGGTCCGGCGGGCGGGTGAGTGAGGAATTGGAGTATGGGCGTGACGGATGAGACGGTTGTGCCGCTGTTGGAAGCCTGCGGCATCGTGAAGCGGTTTGGCACGCTCGTCGCCAATGATCACGTCGATCTGAAAGTCGCCCCGGGCGAAATCCATGCGCTCCTTGGCGAAAACGGCGCCGGCAAGTCGACGCTCGTCAAGATGATCTACGGCTCGCTCGGTCCGACCTCCGGCCACTTTCTGTGGAACGGCGGGCCGATGACGGTATCGAGCCCGGCGGAGGCCCGCAAACTCGGCATCGGCATGGTGTTTCAGCACTTCTCGCTGTTCGAGGCGCTCTCCGTGACCGAGAACATCGCGCTCGCCCTGCCGGCCGGGCTGAAGATGCGCGAACTCGCCGAGAAGATCGCCCGCGTGTCCGCGAGCTACGGCCTGCCGCTCGAACCCTCGGCCATCGTCGCCGATCTGTCCGTCGGCGAGCGCCAGCGCATCGAGATCGTGCGCTGTCTGTTGCAGGAACCGCGTCTTCTCATCATGGACGAGCCGACCGCGGTCTTGACCCCGCAAGAGGCCGACCAGCTGTTCGTGACCTTGGAGCGGCTTGCCGGCGAAGGCTGCGCCATCCTCTACATCAGCCACCGGCTGGAAGAGGTAAAGCGGCTCTGCCACGCCTCCACCATCCTCAGGCATGGCAAGGTCGTCGCACGGGTCGATCCCCGCAAGGAGACCGCGGCGAGCTTGGCGCGGCTGATGGTCGGCGCCGACATCCACGCCGTACACGGCGGCAAGGGTCGCGTCGAGACGCGCACGCGGCTGCGGCTCGACCGCCTCGAATGTCCGGCCGACGGCCCCTTCGGCGTATCGTTGAAGAAAGTGTCGCTCGAGGTCAGGGCCGGCGAGGTGCTGGCGATCGCCGGTGTCGCCGGAAACGGCCAGTCGGAACTGTTCGATTGCATCTCCGGCGAACGGACCGTCGGACGTCCCGGAGCCGTCGTCATCGATGGCAAGCCCTGCGGAAACTTGGGGATCACTCAGCGGCGGGCGCTCGGGGCCGGCTTCGTGCCGGAGGAGCGCCTCGGTCATGGCGCCGTGCCACCGTTCAAATTATCGGAGAACATCATTCTGACCCGCCATTCGACCGATGGCGGCGGCAGGCGCCCCGGCGGCTTCATCGACTTCGGCGAGGCCTCGGCCACGTCATTGCGGGTCGGCGAGAATTTCGACGTCCGCAAGGGCCGGCCCGATCCGGAGGCGCGCGCGCTGTCGGGCGGCAACCTGCAGAAATTCGTCGTCGGGCGCGAACTGGATCGTGCCCCCAGCGTACTGGTGGTCAACCAGCCGACCTGGGGCGTGGATGCCGGCGCCGCCGCGCTCATCCGGCAGGCGCTGATCGATCTGGCGGCATCGGGCTCGGCGGTGCTCGTCATCAGCCAGGACCTCGACGAGATCTTCGAGATTGCCGGGCGCATCGCCGTCATCTCGCGTGGGCTTCTGTCGCCGGCCTTCGACGCGCATCTGATGACGATGGAGCGCATCGGCCTCCTCATGGGTGGTGCGACGGGCGACCCGCATGCGGTCGAAGTGGCGGAAAAATTGAGGGAAGGTGACGGACTTGCGCATTGATCTCATCAAACGCCCCGAGCAGTCGAAGGTGATGGCCGTCGCCTCGCCCCTCATTGCGGTGGGGCTGACGCTCGTCACCGGTCTCATCATCTTCGCCGCGCTCGGCGTGCCACCGCTGAAAGGCCTCTGGGTCTATTTCATCGAGCCGCTGACCAATGCCTGGTCACTGGAGAAACTGGCGATCAAGGCCTCGCCGTTGATCATGATTGCCGCCGGCCTGGCGGTCTCCTATCGAGCCAACGTCTGGAACATCGGCGCCGAGGGGCAGCTGACCATCGGCGCCCTGTTCGGCTCGGCCATCCCCGTCCTGTTCAATTCCTGGCAGTCGCCGCTGACCATCGTCTCGATGCTGATCCTCGGCATCATCGGCGGCGCCCTGTGGGGCCTCATTCCGGCGCTATTGAAAGTGAAGACCGGGGCGAACGAGATCCTGACCTCGCTGATGCTGGTCTATGTCGCGCAACTCCTGCTCGACTGGCTGGTGCGCGGGCCGTGGCGCGATCCGCACGGCCACAATTTCCCGATGTCCGTCGCCTTCACCGATTGGCAGAAGCTGCCGGTGTTCGGCACGACCGACATCCACTACGGCGTCGTGCTGGCCGTCCTCGCGGCCCTGGCGCTCGGCGTGCTGATGACCAAGACGCTGACGGGTTTTGAGGTTCGCGTGATGGGGACGGCACCGCGCGCCGGCGCCTTCGCCGGCTTCTCGCCGCAGCGCATGGTGATCTTCGCCTTCCTGCTGTCGGGCGGCCTTGCCGGCCTCGCCGGCATCTGCGAGATCGCCGGGCCTGGTGAAATCCTGCAGCCGGTCATTTCGCCCGGCTACGGCTTTACCGCCATCATCGTCGCCTTCCTCGGCCGCCTCAACCCGGTCGGCGTCATCGTCGCCGGGCTAGCGTTGGCTGTCTCCTATCTCGGCGGCGAGGAGGCCCATTCGGCCTTCGGCATTTCCGACAAGGCGGCTCGCGTGTTCCAGGGACTGTTGTTGTTCTATATCCTCGCCTGCGACACGCTCATCCTCTACCGCATTGACATCTCCTGGCGTCGCGCCACCGCTCAGGCAGGGGGTGCCGAATGAGCCCGTTCGTCGAAGTCGTCCTCACCATCATCACCGCATCGACGCCGCTTCTCCTGGCCGGCGTCGGCGAACTCGTCACCGAGCGGTCGGGCGTGCTCAACCTCGGTGTCGAGGGAATGATGGTGATGGGCGCGGTTGCCGGCTTCGGCGCCGCGTTCGTCACCGGCTCGCCGGCCATCGGCGTCATCGCCGCAATCCTGGCCGGCACGATGATGGCGGCCATCTTCGCCTTCCTGACGCTGAAGCTCGTCTCCAACCAAGTGGCGACCGGCCTCGCCCTGACCCTGCTGGGGCTCGGTCTTTCCGGGTTGATCGGCGACAATTTCGTCGGCCAACCGGGTGTGAAGCTCGCACGGCTGGCCATTCCCGGGCTGTCGGATCTGCCCATCGTCGGACCGATTGTGTTCGGCGAGGATCCGCTCGTCTATCTGTCAATCGCTCTCACGATCATCGTCTCCCATGTGCTGTTTTCCACCCGCGCCGGCCTCGTCATTCGCGCTGTCGGCGACAGCCATGCCTCGGCGCATGCGCTTGGCGTCTCGGTCGTGCAGGTGCGAACCCTGTCGGTTCTCTTCGGCGGCGCCTGCGCCGGACTTGCCGGCGGCTATCTGTCGCTCGCCTATACGCCGCAGTGGATCGAGAACATGACGGCGGGGCGCGGCTGGATCGCACTGGCCCTCGTCGTGTTCGCCTCCTGGCGGCCGATGCGGGTGATGGTTGGCGCTTACCTGTTCGGCGCCGTCGGCGTGCTCGGCTTCGTCGCGCAGGCCGTCGGCCTCGGCGTTCCGGCGCAGTTCCTGTCGTCGTTGCCCTATATCGTCACGGTTCTTGCATTGGTCGTCATTTCCAAGAGCACCCGCGCGCGCGGCTCACAGGCGCCCGCCTGTCTCGGTCAGCCTTTCGTCCCAGATCGGTGATCGACGGGTGACGACGCGATGCTCTGCGTAGTATTGCTTAAGTCTCTCCGTTCCGGCGAGATGCGGCTGGTGGTTCGGGCGAGGCCTGTGGGCCCGGACGACACTACCCGCGTGCGCCGCTTCGGACCGTTCCTGAGAAGAGAGGTCCATGCTCACTTTCGCGGCAGATTGGCTGAACCTGCTCGTGCGCTGGGCGCACATCGTCGTCGGCATCGGCTGGATCGGCGCCTCCTTCTACTTCATCGGCCTCGACGTCGGCCTGAAGAAGCGGGAGAAAATGAATCCCGGCGTCTACGGCACGTCCTGGCAGGTGCATGGCGGCGGCTTCTACCATGTGGAGAAGTACCTCGTCGCGCCGGAGCATCTGCCCGATGACCTGATCTGGTACCAGTGGGAAGCCTACCTCACGTTCCTCTCCGGCTTCACCCTGCTGATCGTGCAGTACTACCTGCAGCCGCAAGCCTATCTGATCGATCCCGGCGTGCTGCCGCTCGCCTCCTGGCAGGCGATCGCCCTCTCGGTCGTCGGGCTTGCCGCCGGCTGGTTCATCTATGACGGACTGTGCAAATCGCCGATTGGCAAGCACACGACCCTCCTCGGCATCGCCGTGTTCGTGCTGATCGTCGCCGCGGCGTTCGGCTTCACCCATGTGTTTTCCGGACGCGGCGCGCTCATCCACGTCGGCGCCTTCGTCGGCACGATCATGGCGGCCAACGTCTTCGCCGTCATCATCCCGAACCAGCGCAAAACCGTCGCCAGCCTGATGAAAGGCGAGGCGCCCGATCCGAAATACGGCGCCATCGGCAAGCAGCGCTCCGTCCACAATACCTACCTGACGCTGCCGGTCATCCTGATGATGGTGTCGAACCACTATCCGATGCTGACCAACCACCCCCAGTCCTGGCTCCTGGTCGCCCTCGTCCTCGTCATCGGCGCCATGGTCCGACATTTCCTCGTTCGCCACGAGGCCGGCGATTCGGCCGGCAAGGTGATCTGGGCGTTGGAAATCGCCGCCCTCAGCATTGCCCTGGCGATCTATCTCACCCTGCCGAAGCAGGACCCGGCGCTGGCCGGCATGACCGTTTCCGATGCCGAAATCGTCGCCATCACCCAGACCCATTGCGTCCGCTGCCATTCCGAGCATCCGACGCGCGAAGGGTTCACCGAGGCGCCGAAGGGCATCAAGTTCGATACGCTCGAGGCGGTGAAGCGCTACGCCCCCTTGATCAAGACGCAGGCCGTCGATACCGACACGATGCCGCTCGGCAACGAAACCGGCATGACCGCAGATGACAGGAAGAAACTCGGCGCATGGCTGGCGAAGTATCTGTGACCCGTCTCACGACTGCGGCCGTCAACGGGCTGACTGACGCCGAATTCGTCGACCGTTTCGGCGACATTGCCGAGCATTCGCCCTGGGTGGCGGAACGGGCGGCCAGGGCTCGACCCTACGCCGACCGCGAGGCGTTCATCGCCGGCTTCGTCGCAGCACTCGAAAGCGCTCCGGAGGAGGCGCGGCTGGCGCTCATCCGCGCCCATCCCGATCTCGCCGGCAAGGCGGCGATCCGGGGCGACTTGACCGACGATTCGACGCGCGAACAGGCTGGCGCCGGCCTCGGCAGCCTGACGCCGGCCGAATACGCGCGGTTTTCCGACTTGAACGCAGACTACAAGCGGCGTTTCGGCATCCCCTTCATCTTCGCCGTCAAAGGGGCTACCAAAGACATGATCCTGGCCGCCTTCGAGACGCGCATCGACAACGACTACGATGTCGAGTTTGCGACCGCGCTCGGTCAGGTCTGCCGCATCTTCCGCTTCCGCATCGAGGACAGAGTGTCTCCATGAGTGTCCAGTCATGATCTCCACCCAGGAGTTGGGTGCTCGCGTGCTCGCGCGGCTCGACGAACTCGCCGCCATCACCGATGAACCCGGCCGCATCACGCGGCTGTATCTGTCGCCCGCGCACCGTCGCGCCGCCGACGCGGTTGCCGGCTGGATGCGCGATCTGGGACTCGATGTGTCGCAGGATGCGACCGGTACGGTCAGGGGCTTCCTGGCCCCGGGCCGGCCGGGACGCGAGGCCAACAAGAAGCTCCTCATCGGCTCGCATATCGACAGTGTCATCGATGCTGGCCGTTTCGACGGCTGCCTCGGCGTCGTCGCCGGTCTGGCGCTTATCGCGGAACTGAAGGAGCGTGGGCAGGACCTGCCGTTCGGCATCGAGGTGCTGGCCTTCGGCGACGAGGAGGGTGTGCGCTTCCCGACCGCCCTGTCGTCGTCTTCCGCCTGCGCCGGCAGCTACCGCGCCGAATGGCTGGAACTGGCCGATACCCAGGGCATCAAGCTGAAGGACGCGCTGAAGAGCTTCGGCTGCGATCCCGCCCGCATCCGCGATGCGGCGATCCCGCCCGGCTCGGTCATCGGTTATCTGGAACTGCACATCGAGCAGGGACCGGTGTTGGAGCACCAGGGCGATGCCCTCGGCGTCGTCTCCTCCATCGCCGGCCAGTCGCGCTTCCGCTTCACCATCAAGGGCGAGGCGGGACACGCCGGCACCAATCCGATGCCCCTGCGCCGTGACGCCTTCGCCGCGCTCGCCGAATTCTCGCTGATCATCGAGCGCATCGCCCGCCAGGGGACCGGCAGCCTCGTCGCCACCATCGGCCGGGTAACGGTGAAGCCCGGCGCGGTCAACGTCGTCCCTGGCGAGGTCGAGGCCACGCTCGACATCCGCGCCGGCAGCGATGCGCCGCGGCTCGCCGCCATCGACCGCATCCGCCACGAGGCCGACCAACTGGCCGAGCGGCGCGGCGTCAAGATCCGCATCGAGCGTTTCCTCGACGTGCCGACCTGCCCGATGAACGCCGACTTCCAGGACGGTCTGGCCGCAGCCGTCGGCTCGCTCGGGGAAAGCGCCCGCCGCCTGCCGTCGGGTGCCGGCCACGATGCGCAGGCCATGGCGCGGGCCTTCCCGGCCGCCATGCTTTTCGTTCGTTCGCACGACGGCATCAGCCACAATCCGGCGGAATACACCTCTCCGACCGACCTCGGACTGGCGGTCGAGGCGCTCGTTCGGTTCGTCATCGACTTGGGGGCTAAGGTCGCGGAATGAGTGAGCTTCTCTTCGGTCGGACGTTGAGCTTCCACGCCGATCCGGGCATCGCGGGCGAGCGGCAGAGCCACGATTACGAAGAGCGGCAGAGCCACGATTACGAAGAGCGGGGAGCCATCGTCATCGGCGACGACGGCCGCATCCTGTGGTCGGGTGCGCGTGCCGAACTGCCGGTCGACTATCGCCGGCTCGAGGCCACGGATTACGGCGACAAGCTGATCACCGCCGGTTTCATCGACGCCCACGTGCACTTCCCGCAATACCGCATGCTGGCGGCGCCCGGCAACGATCTCCTCGACTGGCTCAACCGCTTCACCTTTCCGGAAGAGGCGTGCTACGGCGATCGCAGCCACGCCGAGACGGCGGCCGCCCTGTTTCTCGACCGTCTGGTCGCGCACGGCACGACCTCGGCGCTGGTGTTCTCATCGGTGCACAAGACGGCGGCCGATGCGCTGTTCGCCGCGGCCGAGGCGCGCGACATGGCGCTCGTCACCGGCAAGACGATGATGGACCGCAACGCGCCGGCGAACGTCTGCGACGATGCGGAGACCGGCGCGCGCGACAGCGAGGACCTACTCGCCAAATGGCATGGCCGCGGCCGGGCGCGCTACGCCATCACCCCGCGCTTCGCCATCACTTCGACGGAAGCGCAACTGGAGGCCTCCGGCGCGCTGTTGAAGGCGCATCCCGACTGCTTGATGCAGACGCATCTCTCCGAGCAAAAGGCGGAGATGGCTCGTGTCGCCGAGCTGTTCCCGAACGCGAAGGACTACACCGACGTCTACGACCGCTTCGGACTCCTCGGGCCGACCAGCCTGTTCGGCCATTCCATCCACCTGAGCGAACGGGAATGCGCGCGCCTCTCCGAGACCGGTTCGGCCGCCGTGCATTGCCCGACGTCCAACACGTTTCTTGGTTCCGGACTGTTCGATCTCGACCTCGTCGGCCGGCCGGATCGGCCTGTTGGCATCGGGCTGGCCACTGACGTCGGCGGCGGCACGTCTTATTCGATGCTGCATACGATCGGCGAGGCGCGCAAAGTGGCGCAGATGAAGGGGCGCAAGCTGACGGCGCTGCGCGGCTTCTATTTCGCCACTCTGGGCAATGCGCGATTGATGAAGCTTGATGCCGAAATCGGCAGCCTTTCCGCCGGCAAATTCGCCGATCTCGTCGTCCTCGATCCGCGCGCGACGCCGGTCACGGCCGCCCGCGACGACCTGTCCGAGACGCTGGAAGACCGGCTGTTCGCCTTAGCCATGCTCGGCGACGACCGGGCGGT
>JARLIT010000371.1 GCA_031291575.1 Ancalomicrobiaceae bacterium | reverse complement strand
GTCCGACCTGATGTGCGGCCCCTATTACGTCGGCGATGGCGACCGTCACATGCCCAACCACGCCAACACCATGGTGCAGGTCTCCGGCAAGGGCTTCAAGGTCATCGGCGACTGCACCGACGTCGACAGCGCCTATCTCGAGCCGATCCGCGCCGACGAGAAGCGCCTCGGCATCGGCAAGTGACCGCCATGCCCTCGACCGTCATCGGCCTCTTCGCGGTGTCGGGCCTTGCCGTCGGAGCACTCTATGCGCTCGGCGGCGTCGGGCTGGTGCTGCTCAACCGCGCCACCGGCGTGCTGAACTTCGCCTTCGGCGCCATCGGTGCCCTTGGTGCCATGACGGCCTGGCAGTTGATGCAATGGGGCCTGCCGGAATGGACCGGCTGGCTCGCCGCCCTGGCACTGGGGATCGCGCTGTCGCTTGCCTACGGCGGCATCGTCGCCCCGGCGCTGGCCGAACGCGAAGCGGTGGTGAAGGCCGCCGCGACGCTCGGCTTCGCCATCGCCATCCTCGGCGCCATGAACCTCCTGTGGGTCATCACGCCGCGCAAACTGGTCCTCGCGCTCGATTCCACCGCCGTGTCGATCGCCGCCGTGCGTGTCACCGGCACGCGGCTGATCGCGCTCGGCGCCGGGCTTGGCGTCACCATCGGCATGAGCGTCTTCCTCAATCGCACCCGGCTCGGCCTGATGATGCGGGCGCTCGCCGACAATCGCGACGTCGCGGCCATCCTCGGCACGCCGGTCAGGCGCGTCGAAACGGTCGCCTGGGCGTTCTCCGGGCTGATGGCGGGCTTCACCGGACTGTTGTTCGCGTCGCTGGTGCGGCTCGATCCGGCCGTTCTCACCTTCATCGTCATCCCGGTGATCGCCTCGGCCATCATCGGCCGGCTGACGTCGCTCGCTGTCACCTTCGCCGCCGGGCTGGTCATCGGCTTGGCCGAAAGCCTCGTCGCGTTGTCGCCGCCGCTGGCTCCATTCCGGGTGGCGATGCCGTTCGTCATTGCCATCGCCGCCATGATGTGGCTGCAGCGCGGCCGGCAATTGGCCTTCTCCGGACAGGACTGACAGCATGGCCGGCCAAATCCATCTCCCGACCGCTCCATCGGCCCTGTCTGCATCGGCCGTCTTGCCGGTCGCCGCGGCCGAAAGGGCGCCGGTTAACCTCTCCGCCTTTCTGGTTTTGGGCGTGCTGGCCATCGCCGTGCCGCTCGCTGCCAACACGCTGTGGCTGAAAGTGGCAACCGGGGTGATGATCTATTCGCTGACGGCGATGAGCATTGCGGTGCTCTATCGCCGCCTCGGGCTGGTATCGCTCACCCATGTCGCCCTGATGGGCTGCGGCGGTTGGGTGGTGCTGCGTCTGGCGCACGGGTTCGACACGCCGTTCGAAGTCAATTTGCTCTGCGGCGGGTTGGGAGCGGGTCTGGCCGGCACGGCGCTGGCCTGGCCGGCTTTGCGCATGCGTGGGCTTTACCTGGCGCTCGTCACGCTGATGGCCGCCGGCGCCTATGCCATCCTCATCAACGTCACCCAGTTTCCCAATGGCGGCGACGGCTGGCTCGGCGTTGCCGTTCGGGCGGTCGCATTTATGCCGCGGCCGTGGATCGCGTTGTCCGACCAGGCCTATTTCGTCTATTGCTGTGGCATCGTCGCGCTTGGCTATGCGCTGATCGGCTGGCACGAGGCGACGCGCGCCGGGCGTGGCTGGGCGATGATCCGCCGCAGCGAGGCCGCCGCCATGTCGGTCGGCGTCAACGTCACCCTGTACAAGGTCTGGGGGTTCGCGCTCTCCGGCTTTCTTGCCGGCATCGCCGGCGGCCTGTTGGCCGGCGATCTGCAGTTCCTCGACGCGCGGTCCTTTCCGGCGGCGGAATCGGTGATGATCTTCGCCCTCACCATCGTCGGCGGGGCCTGGCACTGGTATGGCGCGCTGATAGCCGCCGCACTCTATCGGCTGGCGCCCGCCATCCTCAACAACGCCGGCGTCGACGGCAATGCCGCCTATATCTTCTTCGGCTTGGCACTCATTCAGGCGCTCGCCACCGCCCCGAAGGGGATTGCCGGCCAGATCGCCGGGCTCCTGGACAGACTTGCGCGAAGGGGCAGCCAGGGATGATCGAGATCGACAGGCTCTCCGTCGTGTTCGGCGGCATTCATGCGCTGAACCGGGTGACCGTCACGCTGATGGCGCCGGTCTCAGGCATCATCGGTCCGAACGGCGCCGGCAAGACGACCTTCCTCAATGTCCTCTCGGGCTTCGTTCGCCCGGCCGAAGGCTCGGTCCGGATGGACGGGCTGGAACTCCTCGCGTTGCCGCCACATGCCCGGGCACGCGCTGGGCTGCGTCGTTCGTTCCAGCGCGAGCAGGTCGTCGACGAGATGAGCGTCGAAGACAACGTCCGCGTCGTGCTCGATCCGATCCGGCTGTCGAGGGCCGAGCGGGCGCGCCTGCTCGACCGGGCGCTCGACTATTGCGGGCTGACAGCGGTCCGGCGCGAGCGGGCCGAACGGCTGAATGCCTGCGAGCGGCGCATGACGGAACTCGCCAGGACGATCGTCGGATCGCCGCAGCTGGTTCTGCTCGACGAGCCCGGCGCCGGTCTGTCGCAGGGCGAGGTGGAGCGGCTGCGGCAGGTCATCGCCGGCATCCATGCCTTTGCCGGTGCGCAGACGCTGCTGATCGACCACGACGTCGAGCTGATCCAGGCTGTCTGCCAGGACACGATGGTGTTGGATTTCGGCATGCTGATCGCTGCCGGGCCGACGGCCGACGTGCTGAGGGATGCGAGGGTGCGCGCGGTCTATCTGGGCATGGAGGAGGGGACGGCATGAGCCTCGTCATCGACGCTCTCTCGATCCGGCGCGGGGCGAAGACCGTGCTCAGCGATTTCTCCATGACGGTCGAGCCCGGCCGCGTCACCGCCCTGCTCGGTCCGAACGGGGCGGGCAAGAGCTCGCTCGTGCTGGCGCTGGCCGGTGCCTTGCCGGTCGCCGGTGGGTCGTTCGGCCTCGATGCCGCGCCTCTGACCGGGGCATCGCCCGAGCGCATCCGCGCCGCCGGCATCGCCGCCGTGCCGGAGGGGCACCGAGTGCTGGCAGGCCTCAGCGTGGAGGACAATCTGCTCGCCGCCGGCTTCACGATTTCCGCCGCCGAGGCAAGGCGGGGCGCCGACAGCGTCTACGGCATCTTTCCGGAGCTGGCCGAGCGGCGCAAGCAGAAGGCGGGCACAATGTCCGGTGGCCAACAGCAGATGCTGGTGCTCGGACAGGCTTTGATCGCCAAGCCGAAATTCATCCTGGTCGACGAGATGTCGCTCGGATTGGCACCATTGATCGTCAAACGGCTGATGGGGGTGATCGATCGACTGGCCGCCGCGGGCACCGGCATCCTGCTGATCGAGCAGTTCACTACACTGGCGCTGAAGCACGCCCATTCGGCGCATATCCTGTCGCGCGGCCGGCTGAGTTTCAGTGGATCGCCGCAGGTGCTGATCGACGATCCGGACATCCTGCATCGGGCCTATCTGGCCTGACGCGCCGGATCACTCCTCCTCGATCCCGCTCTTCTTCGGCCGGCCGCGGCGCACGACCGGGCCGGCGTCGACGTCGTTTGCCACGAGGTGCAGCGTCTCGGCAATGAATTCGTCTTCTGGCAGCAAGGCTTCCAGATCGCGCAACATCTCCTGCAACGCGGCGAGCCGTTCCACGCCGAACCTGCGGGTGATTTCCGCATAGATCCGCTCGGAATAGGCGCCGGCGGTCTCGATCAGCTCCTCGCCTTTCGGGCTGATGGAGACGAGCCCGCGCCGCATGTCCTCGTCGACCGCGCGCCGGAGGATCAGCCCGCGCTCATCCAGCCCCTTCAGGATGCGCGACAGGCTGGAGGCAATCAGAAAGGTCGCTTCGGCCAGGGCACTGACTTCGATCTCGCGGACGGCCGTCAGCGCGCGCAACACACGCCACTGCTGTTCGGTGAGGCCGAAATGCATCAGACCCGGACGGAACTGGCGCATCACCGCTTCGCGGGCGCGCAGCAGCGACATCGGCAGCGATTTGGAAAAGTCGCGCAGGCGCAACCGAACGGCGCTGGATGCGCCGGGCGAGGACTTGGCGCCGACGGTTGGGTGGTCGTGCGGTTGGTCGGGAGTCTGCATCGAGGGATGTTTCCAGGGTAGGCCCGCACGCGGGGACAACGATAACGCAGGCGGCGCTGCCCCGACCACACCGGTCTTGCCGATGGCGGGCGGGACGGTGAGTCGCAACCCCGACCGCAGCGCTTGCAATGCCAAATAGATAAACATGATAAATAGCCGGTCGTCGAGCGATGTCAAATGGCTTTGCGCCCGCACCGTGTCGCCCGGCCGCCTCGATCATCGCTTCGCCCGTGGACCCGGTCAGGTCGGCCATTTCGGCAGATAGTTCTATGGCACGGCGCTTGACAGCTGCGACGATATAATTAACATAATAAGTAACAGTCAGGGAGTGGAGCGGGGCGATGCCGCATTTCAGTTTCGAGTATTCGGCGAACCTCGACGGCCGCGTCAATTTCGATGCGCTGGCGGGCCTCGTGCTCGACACCATCCTGGCGACGGGCCTGTTCGAGGTCGGCGCAGTCCGGGTGCGGGCGTTCCGCGCCGAAGCCTACGCGATCGCCGATCGGCTCACCGAAAACGCCTTCATCGACATGTCGTTCCGCATCGGCGTCGGCCGCAGCGCAGCTGAGAAGAAGCGTGTCGGCGAGGCCCTGTTTGCCGCCGCCGCAGATCGCCTGTCCGATCTGTTCGCCACGCCGCATTTCGCCCTGTCGTTGGAGATCCGCGAGATCGATCCGGACTTGAGCTGGAAGAAAAACGCCATGCACGCCCGCCTGCGCCCCGCGACGGGCTGAGCCCCGGCCGCATCCGCCCCCCTTTGGAACAATCTGCGGCGTTCGCGTCGTGCCGGAGCAGATCCGCCGCGCGCCCGCAGTCGAGACGGACCGGGCCTGCCCCGGTCAGGAGATGGAGAGACCATGTCGACGCTTCAGCACAACATCGCCAAGGCCGAGGCCTATCTCAGGCGCTTCGGCACCGACGGCGTGCTCAACCACATCGGCGGAGAAGCCGTTCCGGCCCTTGACGGCGCGACGTTCGAGTCCATCTCGCCGGTCGACTTGAAGCCGCTCGCCAAGGTCGCGCACGGCAAGGCGGCGGATGTTGACCGTGCGGCCAAGGCGGCACGCGCAGCCTTCCCGGCCTGGGCAGCGCTCGACGGCGACAAGCGCAAGGCACTCCTTCACGCCGTCGCCGATGCCATCGAGGCGCGCGCCGAAGAAATCGCCTTCGTCGAATGCATGGATACCGGCCAATCCATCCGCTTCATGGCCAAGGCCGCGCTGCGCGGGGCGGAGAACTTCCGCTTTTTTGCCGATCGCGCTCCCGAAGCCCGCGACGGCCACAGCCTCAGGGCTCCCGGCCAGGTGAACGTGACCACGCGCGTGCCGATCGGCCCCGTCGGCATCATCACGCCGTGGAACACGCCGTTCATGCTGTCGACCTGGAAGATCGCCCCGGCCTTGGCGGCGGGCTGCACCATCGTGCACAAGCCGGCGGAATTCTCGCCCCTGTCCGCCCGCCTCCTCGTCGAGATCGCCGAATCGGCCGGTCTGCCCAAGGGCGTGTGGAACCTCGTCAACGGCCTCGGTGAGGACGCCGGCAAGGCGTTGACTGAGCATCCGCTGATCAAGGCGATCAGCTTCGTCGGCGAGAGCCGCACCGGCTCGATGATCATGCGTCAGGGCGCCGAAACCCTGAAGCGCGTCCACTTCGAACTCGGCGGAAAGAACCCGGTCATCGTCTTCGCCGATGCCGATCTCGACCGAGCTGCCGACGCAGCGGTGTTCATGATCTACTCGCTGAACGGCGAGCGCTGCACCTCGTCGTCGCGGCTCCTGGTCGAGGCGAGCGTCTACGACCGCTTCACCGGCCTCGTCGCCGAGAAGGCCAAGCGCATCAAGGTCGGCCATCCGCTCGATCCCGAAACGGTTGTCGGCCCGCTGGTGCATCCCGTGCACGAGAAGAAGGTGCTCGAATACATCGGCATCGGTCGCTCGGAAGGGGCGACGGTTGCCGCCGGTGGGGCGAAGGTCGAAGGGCCCGGCGGTGGCTGCTACGTCGCGCCAACGCTGTTCACTGGCGCCCACAACAAGATGCGCATCGCCCAGGAAGAGATCTTCGGGCCGGTCTTGACCGCCATCCCGTTTGCCGACGAAGCCGAGGCCTTGGCGCTGGCCAACGATGTGCAATACGGGCTGACCGGCTACGTCTGGACAGCCGACGTGACGCGCGCCTTCCGCTTCACCGATGCGCTCGAAGCTGGGATGATCTGGGTGAATTCGGAGAACGTCCGACATCTGCCGACGCCCTTCGGCGGCGTCAAGAATTCCGGCATCGGCCGTGACGGTGGCGACTGGTCGTTCGATTTCTATATGGAAACAAAGAACATCGCCTTCGCCACCAAGGCGCATGCGATCCCCAAGCTCGGCGGCTGAAGCCCGACCGACGCAGCCCTTCCCAGAACCACGCGCCAGATCGCAGGGATCCCCATGCAACTGAAAGATCCATCGCTTTTCCGCCAGGCGGCGCTCGTCGGCGGCCAGTGGATCGAGGCGGCCGGCCGCTCGTCGATCACAGTCGACGACCCGGCGACCGGCGCCATCATCGGCCATGTGCCCAAGCTCGGGGCGGCTGAGACGCGCGCCGCCATCGAGGCGGCAGCGGTCGCGCAAGCCGAATGGGCGGCAAGGACGGCCAAGGAGCGCAGCGCGGTGCTGCGCCGTTGGTTCGAATTGATGATGGCGAACCAGGACGACCTCGGTCGCATCCTGACGCTTGAACAGGGCAAGCCGCTCGCCGAGGCCAAGGGCGAGATCGCCTACGGTGCGTCGTTCATCGAGTGGTTCGCCGAGGAGGCCCGCCGCCTCTACGGCGACATCGTGCCCGGCCATCAGCGCGACAAGCGCATCCTGGTCATCAAGCAGCCGATCGGTGTGGTCGCGGCGATCACGCCGTGGAACTTCCCCAACGCGATGATCACGCGCAAGGCCGGACCGGCCTTTGCCGCCGGCTGTGCCCTGGTGTTGAAGCCGGCGGCGCAGACACCGTTCTCGGCCATTGCCATTGCGGTGCTGGCCGAACGTGCCGGACTGCCGCCGGGCCTCTTCTCCGTCATCACCGGTTCGGCGCGCGAGATCGGCGCGGAACTGACGTCGAACCCGATCGTGCGGAAATTGACCTTCACCGGCTCGACCGAGGTCGGGGTCGAGCTCTACCGCCAGTCGGCGCCGACGATCAAGAAGCTCGGGCTGGAACTCGGCGGCAACGCGCCGTTCATCGTCTTCGACGACGCCGATCTCGACGCGGCGGTCGAAGGTGCGCTCATCGCCAAGTACCGCAACAACGGCCAGACCTGCGTCTGCGCCAACCGCCTCTACGTGCAATCCGGCGTCTACCAGGCATTTGCCGAAAAGCTCGCCATAGCGGTGGCAAATCTCAAGATCGGCAACGGCTTCGACGACGGCGTCGTGCTCGGTCCGCTGATCGACGCCGCAGCCATGGCCAAGGTCGAAGAGCACATCGCCGACGCGGTGTCGAAGGGCGCCGCGATCAGGCTCGGCGGCAAGCGGCACGCGCTCGGTGGCTCGTTCTACGAGCCGACGATCCTGACGAATGTCACGTCGGACATGGCGGTGGCGCGCGAGGAGACGTTCGGGCCTTTGGCGCCGCTGTTCCGCTTCGAGGATGAGGCGGACGTCATCCGGCTCGCCAACGACACCGAATTCGGGTTGGCCTCCTACTTCTACGCCAGCGACCTCGCCCGCGTCTTCCGCGTCGCCGAGAAGCTCGAATACGGCATGGTCGGCGTCAACACCGGCCTCATCTCGACGGCTGAAGCGCCGTTCGGCGGGGTGAAGCTGTCCGGGCTCGGCCGCGAAGGCTCGAAATACGGCATCGAGGAGTTCACCGAGATCAAATACATCTGTCTTGGTGGGATAAAGTGAGGGTGAAGGCATGAGCCGCAGCAAGTTCTTGAGCTTTACCCACCGCGGCGAGGCGAGATACGGCCTACTCGTCGACGATGGCGTGCTCGACCTGTCGGCCCGCTTCGGCAAGCGCTGGTCGACCCTGAAAGAGGTTGTCGTCGACAATGTCTTCGCCGAATTCGCCGGCGCCGTCGCCGGACAAGCAGCCGATTTCGCGCTCGACGACATCACCTTCGACATTCCGGTGAAGACGCCGGAGAAGATCATCTGCGTCGGCGTCAACTTCCCCGACCGCAACGAGGAATACAAGGACGGCCAGTCGGCGCCCGCCAATCCGTCGCTGTTCGTCCGCTTTCCCGGCTCGTTCACCGGCCACGGCCAGCCGCTGATCCGGCCGCCGGAAAGCCCTCAGCTCGACTACGAGGGCGAGATCGTCATCGTCATCGGCAAGGGCGGGCGGCGCATCGCGGAGAAGGACGCGCTCGGCCACATTGCCGCGCTGTCGCTCTCAAACGAAGGCACTATCCGCGACTGGGTGCGGCACGCCAAGTTCAACGTCACGCAGGGCAAGAATTTCGATCGCTCCGGCTCGATCGGCCCCTGGCTGGTGCCGTTCGAGGACGAAGCGCAATTGGCCGACATTGCGCTGACGACCCGCGTCAATGGCGAAGTGCGCCAGCAGGATCGTACCAGCCGGATGATCTTCTCGTTCCGGAAGATCATCAGCTACATTTCGACGTTCACCACGCTCGTCCCCGGCGACGTCATCGTCACCGGCACGCCGACCGGCGCCGGCGCGCGCTTCGATCCGCCGATCTGGCTGAAGCCCGGCGACGTGGTGGAAGTCGAAGCCGATGGGATCGGCGTGCTCAGAAACACCATTGCCGATGAGGTGCCGGCATGCTGACGGCGGACGATATCGCAGCGGCTGCCGCCGCGCTCGACGCGGCGGAGAAGTCGAGGCAGCAGATCGGGCTGTTGTCGCTCAAGCACCCGGGCATCGACCTCGATGATGCCTATGCCATTCAGTCAGCCTGGGTGGACAAGAAGCGCGCGGCAGGGCTGAGGCCGATCGGCTGGAAGATCGGTCTGACGTCGAAGGCGATGCAATACGCCCTCAACATCGCCATCCCGGATTCCGGCGTTCTGTTCGACGACATGGTGTTCGAGGATGGGGCGACGGTCCCCGCCGACCGCTTCATCCAGCCGCGCATCGAGGCGGAGATCGCCTTCGTCATGAAGGCGCCGCTGAAGGGGCCGGGCGTCACCGTGTTCGACGTGCTGAATGCCACCGACTATGTGACGCCGGCCCTGGAAATTCTCGACACCCGGATCCTGCGTGTCGATCCGGAGACAAAGAAGACGCGTACCATCTTCGACACCGTTGCCGACAATGCCGCCAATGCCGGCATCGTCTGGGGTGGCCGCGCCGTGCGGCCCGATCAGATCGACATGCGCTGGATGGGGGCGATCCTCAGCCGCAATGCCGAAGTCGAGGAGACCGGTCTCGGCGCCGGCGTCTTGAACCAGCCGGCCCGCGGCATCGCCTGGCTCGCCAATCGTCTCGCACAATACGGCGACGGCATCGAGGCCGGGCAGATCGTGCTCGCCGGCTCGTTCGTCCGCCCGGTCGAGGCGCGGCACGGCGATACGATCGTCGGCGATTTCGGCCCCTACGGCAGCGTCAGCCTGTTCTTTGCCTGAAGGAAACCAGCCATGCCGGCCCCGAAGAACCCGTTCAAGCAGGCGCTGAAGGCAGGTCAGCTGCAGCTCGGTCTGTGGCAGGCGCTCGCCAACGCCTACACGGTCGAGATCTCGGCCGGCGCCGGCTACGATTGGCTCCTCATCGACGCCGAACACGCGCCGAACGACCTGCCGCTCCTGGTAGCGCAGTTGCAGGCGATCAAAGGAACGCCGAGCCATCCGGTCATCCGCCCGCCGGTCGGCGAGACCTGGATGATCAAGCAGCTCCTGGATATCGGCGCGCAGACCCTGCTCATCCCGATGGTCGAGAGCGGCTCCCAGGCCGAGGCGCTGGTGAAGGCGGTGCGCTATCCGCCGAACGGCGTGCGCGGCGTCGGCGCGGCCCTGGCGCGCGCCTCCGCCTTCAACCGCATCCCGGACTATCTGCAAACCGCCGATGCCGAGATCTGTCTTCTCTTGCAGGTCGAGAGCCGGGCAGGGCTCGCCGCTCTCGACGACATCGCCGCGACCGAGGGAGTCGATGGCGTGTTCGTCGGCCCGGCCGACCTCGCCGCCGATATGGGCTTCCTCGGCCGGCCCGGTGCTCCCGAGGTGCAGGCGGCGGTCGAAGAGGCGCTCTCCCGCATCCAGTCGCACGGCAAGGCGGCCGGCATTCTCACCGGCGATCCCACGCTCGCCCGCCGCTATGTCGACAGGGGCGCCAGCTTCGTCGCCATCGGCAATGACGTGACCCTCCTCGCCCAGGCGACGCAGAAACTTCTGGACGATTTCCGCCGCGGCGCCGGCGAACGGACTGGCGAGCCCGGGCGGGCCTACTGAGCCCGATCCCGCTTCGGTCAACTACCGCGACCAGTCGTTCAGAGTGGATTCGGCGAATGGATGAGGCCTGCATTCTGGCCGTCGCGACCGAAATGCGGCAAAATCGGCAGAAAGCCGGCATTGGGGAGAATGCGCCCGTGAAGCCGCCTGGGATGCTGCCGCGCCTGAGCGAGATCGCCGATATCAACATCGGTCGCGTCTACCATCCGCGCGCGCCGGAGGGCGACATCCACTACGAGACGTTTGCCCGGCTGGCCGTGTTCTTCGGGCGCAATACGCCGGTCCACCGCCATCAGTCGTTCTTTCAGGTGCATATCCTGACCGAAGGCACGATCCACCTCGATCTCGACGGCGCGGCCTTCGGCGGCTCCGCCCCGGCGATCATCTTCACCCCGCCATCGGTGCCGCATTCGTTCTGGTCCGACGAACATACCGACGGGCACGTTCTCACCATTCGCCAGGACCTCGTACGCGACTGGTTTCGCGACATCCCCGGACCCTGGTCCGACGATCTGTTGCGGGCGCCGGCGTTTGTGACGATTGCGTCCGACGACAGGGAGGGCGGGGCCGAGTTCGATGCGCTGGCCGCGACCAGCGGGCTCATTGCCCGCGAATTCGGCGGGGAGCAGGTCGGACGCTCCATCGCGCTGAAGTCGCTGGCGCAGAGCCTGTTCGTCAACCTCACCCGCCTTCTGGCCGCGCATCCGTCGTCCGTGTCCACCGGGCACTCGCGCACCGCGGAAGTCGCGCTGTTCATGCGCTTCTGCGATCTCATCGAAGCGCATTTCCGCGAGCACATATCGCTCACCAATTACGCCGACCGGCTCGCCGTATCGGAAACGCGGCTCGCCGGCATCTGCCGCCGCATCGCTGGCGAGCCGCCGAAGGAAATAGTGCATGAGCGCTTGGCGCAGGAGGCGAAACGGCTGTTGCGCTTCACCGACGTTCCAGTGTCCGAAATCTGCTACCGGCTCGGTTTTGTCGATCCTGCCTATTTTTCCCGCTTCTTCACCAAGCGCACTGGCCGCAGCCCCAGCCGCTTTAGACTTGAGGATGCCTTCTGAGCGCGGAAAAGTACAAGTAGTTTCCCGGAACGTGCATTCACTCATTACAGTGCGAATGGTTTTCTCTCTGCAACAGACCGCCCCGGAAACCTGCCCGGTCAGACGAACAAATCTGACGACCAGGACAGGCTCCGCAATCGAACAGTCCGGGCGGCATCGGGGAGTGACCCATGGACGGAGACGCTTTGTCGGGCCTGCGCAAATACGTCTGCGTGCGCGACCGGCATCCGAACGGCCTCATCGAATTCCTGTTTGCTATCGGTGATCCCGACCTTTCAGTCGAGCTGGTCATGCCGAGCGCGGCTTTCGATGACTTTTGCGCCACCAATAACGTCACCTTCGTCGACGAATTGGTGCCGAGCGCGCCCGAGACGACCGATTTCGCCTGGGATCTGCGCCAGGCCACCCACGTGCGCTTCCGCTGACCGGCTGCGATTCCCCAAAAAAGACTTGGAGGAGCTGATGCAACTCGACCTCAGAACGATCTCGATCAAGCCGCTGCGCCAGACGTTCGGCCATCTCGCACGCCGCATGGGCGCCGACAAGCCGGCGAGCCGCTACATTGAGGGCACCATGGACCTGCAGCCGGTGGAGAATTTCCACTACCGGCCGAGCTGGGATCCCGACTTCGACATTTTCGATCCCCGCCGCACCGCCATCGTCATGAAGGATTGGTACGCGCTCAAGGATCCGCGGCAGTTCTTTTACGGCGCCTGGGTGCTGGCGCGGGCTCGCATGCAGGATGCGGCAGAGGCGGACTTCGCTCTCGTCGAGGAACGCGGGTTGGCCGCCGCCTACCCGGAAGCCGGCAAGGCCGTCGTCCGCTCCGTGCTATTGCCGCTGCGCCATCTCGCCTGGGGCGCCAATATCAACGACAGCTTCATCGGCGCCCACGGCTACGGCATCGCCATCTCGCAGGCCGCGACCTATGCCGCCATGGATCAGCTCGGCATCGCCCAGTACCTCACCCGTCTGGCGCTCGCCTTCAGTGACATCGAGGCGCTCGCCGCAGCCAAATCCGCCTGGCTGGAGGCGCCGCTGTGGCAGGGCCTCAGACGCTACGTCGAGGATCTGATGGTCACGGGCGACTGGTTCGAAGTGCTCGTCGCGCAGAACGTGGTGCTCGACGGATTGCTCTATCCCCTCGTCTACGACCGGCTGGCCGATGCGCTCGACGCCTCTCATGGCCCGGTCGTGTCGCTGTTGACGCGCTTCCAGAGCGAATGGGCCGGCGAAAACGCCAAATGGCTCGATGCCGTCATCAAGGTCGCCGCCGCGGACAGCCCGGAAAACGCCGAGAAGCTCGCCGCCTGGGTCGGTCAGTGGCGCGCGCGTGCCCTTGAAGCGGTCGCTCCGGTCGCCGAAGCGGCCTTCGGTGCCGAGGGGGCAGCCGTTCTCGCCGAAATCGCCGAAGACCTTTCCCGCCGTCTGACGAAGGCCGGCCTCTCGCTCGGAGCATCCGCATGACCGCCAATGCCTTCATCGCCTTTCAGAAGAACGAGGAGAGCCGCGCCATCGTCGAGGCGATCGTCGAGGACAATCCGGGTGCGATCGTCGTCGAACAGCCGGCCATGGTGAAGGTCGACGTTCCCGGCCGCCTCGTCATCCGCCGGGCGACGGTCGAAGACAAGATCGGCCGCTCCTTCGACCTGCAGGAGCTGCAGATCCACCTGATCACCATCTCCGGCCATCTCGACGAAACCGACGACGAGTTCAGCCTCAGCTGGCTGTCCTGATCAGCATCGCGAGGAAACAACCATGGACATGAAAGTCGACAAGAAGCTCGGGCTGAAAGAGCGCTACGCGCTGATGACCCGCGATCTTGCCTGGGAGACCACCTACCAGCCGATGGACAAGGTGTTTCCGCAGGTGACCTACGAAGGCATCAAGATCCACGACTGGAACGCCTGGGAAGACCCGTTCCGGCTGACGATGGATGCCTATTGGAAGTATCAGGCCGAGAAGGAGAGGAAGCTCTACGCCATCCTCGACGCCTTCAACCAGAACAACGGCCATCTGTCGGTGACCGATGCCCGCTACATCAACGTGTTGAAGTTGTTCCTCGGCTCAACCCCGCCGCTGGAACTGATGGCGGCGCGCGGCTTCACCAATGTCGGCCGTCATATGGTCGGAGCCGGCCCGCGCGTCGCCTGCCTGATGCAGGCGGTCGACGAATACCGCCACTTCCAGACCCAGGTTCACTCGATCTCGAACTACAACAAGTACTACAACGGCATGAACGAGTTTGCGCACCAGCAGTCGCGCATGTGGTACCTGTCAGACGGCAAGTCGTTCTTCGACGATGCGATCACCGCAGGACCCTTCGAGTTCATGGTGGCGATCGGCTTTGCCTTCGAATACGTGCTGACCAACATCCTGTTCGTGCCGTTCATTTCCGGCGCGGCCTACAACGGCGACATGGCTGCGATGACGGTCGGCTTCTCGGCGCAGTCCGACGAGGCCCGCCACATGACGCTCGGGCTCGAGTGCATCAAGTTCATGCTCGAGCAGGACCCGGACAATCTACCGATCGTGCAGCGCTGGATCGACAAGTGGACCTGGCGCGGCACGCGCAAGCTCGCCTCGGTCGGCATGATGATGGACTACATGCTGCCGAAGCGGATCATGAGCTTCAAGGAAGCTTGGGAGATGTACTTCGAGCAGAACGGTGCGGCGCTGTTCAACGATCTCGCCCGCTACGGCGTAAAAGTGCCGAAGTGCTTCGTCCAGACGGTCGCCGAAAAGGAACATGTGACGCACCAGTCGTGGATCGGCTTCTACATGAAGCCCGACTCGACGCCGTTCCACACCTGGATCCCCGAAAAGGACGAACTCGACTGGCTGTCGGAGAAATATCCGAACACCTTCGACAAGTACTACCGCCCGGTCCTGGAACACTTCGATGCCCAGGAGAAATCCGGCAACCGCTTCAACAACAAGACGGCGCCGATGAACTGCCAGGTCTGCATCTCGACCATCAAGTTCAACGACCCGGACGACCCGATGAAGACGCTCATTCGGTCGAAGACGTACAAGGGCGAGAAGTTCCATTTCTGCTCGCTGCACTGCGAGGAAATCTTCGACGCCGAGCCGGAGAAATACATCCAGGCCTATATCTCGTCGCACCAAGTGCTGCAGGGCAACTGCGCGCCGGAGGGCGTCGATACGACCGCGCCGGACTTCGAACCGGGTGCCCATATCGCCGCCTACTGGCGGCTCGACAAGGCCGCGACAGGCGACTTCAACGGCTCCGAGGATCAGGCCAACTTCGCAGCCTGGCGTCGCCAGGCCACAAGCAACTGAAGGAGCGCTCCATGACCGTCGCAGCTCTCGCTCCCTATGAATTCGCCTCGCGTGACAGGCTGGAGAATTTCCACGGCAAGCAACTCGTCTACGTCTGGTGGGAGAAGCACCGCATGTTCTCCCGCCCCTTCGTGGTGGCGCTGACACCGGCGACGCCGTTCCGCCGGCTGTTCGAAGACTACATCTCCACCTACGCCTGGCACCCGGACTGGCCGCATATCGTCTGGGATCAGGTGATCTGGCAGAACGGCGATGAGGTGTTCACACCCGACTTCGACGCCTCGCTGGCTCAGAACGGCATCGGCCACAAGGACCTGATCCGCTTTTCGACGCCCGGCCTCGATGGCATCGCCGGCACCGGCTACTGACATCTCCCCCGAACGATACCGGCCGGGCGCTCATGCCCGGCCGTCCCATTTTATCATCGAGACTTTCCCATGAGCTACGACCTGACCATCGAGCCGATCGGCCAGACGCTCGCCCTCGAGGACGGCCAGACGATCCTCGATGCAGCGCTGCGGGCCGGCATCCACCTACCGCACGCCTGCGGCCAGGGCTATTGCGGCACCTGCAAGGTCCGCATCGTCGACGGCACCGTCGATCACGGCAACGCCTCGAACTTTGCACTGATGGATTACGAGCGCGAGGAAGGACTGGCGCTCGCCTGCTGCGCCACATTGGAAGAGGATACGACCGTCGAGGCCGAAGTCGAGGTCGACGCGGACGAGCGCTCGATCCCGGTTCGCGACTTTACCGGCCGCGTTGTCGGGCTTGATGATCTGACGCCGACCATCAAGGCGGTCCGCCTCAGCCTCGATCAGCCCCTCGACTTCCAGGCCGGCCAGTATGTGAACCTCGAACTTCCCGGCGGGATCGGCACGCGCGCCTTCTCGCTCGCCAATCCGCCGTCGGGGGCGACCGAGATCGAACTGAACATCCGTCTGGTTCCGGGTGGCGTCGGCACGAGCTGGATCCATCGGCAGCTCGCCGTCGGCGACGCAATCGGCCTCTCCGGTCCCTACGGACGCTTCTTCGTCCGCAAGTCGGCCGACATGCCGATGATCTTCCTGGCGGGCGGTTCCGGCCTGTCGAGCCCGCGCGCGATGATCCTCGACCTCGTCGAAACCGGATCGTCGCTGCCGATCACGCTCGTCTACGGTGCCCGCAACCGTGCCGAACTCTACTACCACGCCGACTTTCTCGAACTCGCCGCGCGGCACGGCAACTTCACCTATGTGCCGACGCTTTCCGACGAGCCGACGGCGAGTGACTGGGCGGGACGGCGGCAGTTCGTGCATGAGGCGGCAAGAGACCACTTCGGCAACGATTTCCGCGGCCATAAGGCCTATCTCTGCGGGCCGCCGATGATGATCGAAGCCTCCATCTCGACCCTGATGCAGGGGCGGCTGTTCGAGCGCGACATCTACACGGAGAAATTCTTCTCCGCCGCGGACGCCCAGCAGGTCCGCAGCCCGCTGTTCAAACGCGTTTGAGCCGGCCGGGTGGTCCGGCCGACTATCGTTTTCCGCTCGCCGCGCACTCGCCTGCGCCTGCCGATGCCGCAGGGCTGTCGGCAATTCATTGAGTCTAATGGCTCTTTGAATTTGGCATGCGTGCTTCGCCACACGATGCGGTCAGACCAAAATGCGAAATTCGCGCCACTAGACCAAGGAATGGCGGCGGGCGCCATGTGCCGTCTTGACTCGTTAACTTCGCAATGATCTAGTACTTATTATGTTAATTAAAAATGCGTCCGGAGGAAATCGATGAAACTCAAGATGCTCGCTGCTGCCCTGGTCGCGCTCGCCTCGCCCGCCGCGGCCGAGGAAGTGACGCTGAAGATCTCGCACTTCCTGCCGGCCGGCGCGCCGACGCAGAAGAAGGTGCTGGAGCCCTGGTGCGAACAACTGAAGGCGGACTCCGGCGGCCGCATCGGCTGCCAGTTCTATCCGGCCATGCAGCTGGGCGGCACGCCGGCGCAGCTGGTCGATCAGGCGAAGAACGGCGTTGCCGACGTCGTCTGGACCGCGCCGGGCTATTCGACCGGCCGCTTTCCGCGCATCGAAGCCTTTGAATTGCCCTTCGTCGTCAAGGACGCGCTCTCCGGCAGTCGCGCCGTCTGGCAGTTCTACGAGGCGCATGCCAAGGAAGAATTCGCCGCCTATCACGTCCTCGCCTTCCACGTCGATGGCGGCCAGGCGATCCACACCGGCTCGCGCACCGTCGAGAAGATCGACGACTGGAAGGGGTTGAAGCTCAGGGCCTCGACCCGGCTTGGCGCCAAGGTGGTTGCTGCGCTCGGTGGCGCGCCGGTGGCGATGCCGCCGTCGCAGCTGACTGAATCCATTTCCAAGGGCGTCGTCGACGGTGCCATGGGCGCCTGGGAACTCGTCCGCACCCTGAAGCTCGACGAGGTCACCAAGTTCCATGGCCAGCCGGCGAAGGGCCAGCCCTATCCGTCCGCGACCGTGCTCATGGTGCTGATGAACAAGCAGAAGTACGACAGCCTTGCTCCCGACCTGAAGACGCTCATCGACAAGACGACGGGCCTCGTCATGACCGAGCAGCTCGGCGCTGCCTTCGATGCGGAAAACGCCAATGCCCACGCCGCGGTCATCCAGGCGGGTGGCAAGATCACCGACTTCTCGCCTGAATTGACTGAGGCGATGCACACGGCAGTCGCCCAGGTCGAGGACGAGTGGGTGAAGACGCTCGCCGCCAAGGGCATTGACGGCAAGGCCCTGGCCAGCGCCGCGCGCGAGCTGGCGAAGTAACTGTCAGGACGTCCCGAGGGGTGGCGTCGCCTTGCCGCGAGCGCTGTGCCCGATCGCCCCGCAGCGCTCTCGGCCACTGGCCGCGTTGAAGTGCGGCGAGGCGGGACGAAAGATCAGACGACGCGAACACCGATATCCGGAGGGAACATGTCAGCACCGCGGGAGACCGTCGCGGTCCCGCTTACGGGACTGAGCCGGCATCTGATGACGGCGAGCAAGGGCTTCGCGCTTGCGGGCGGCGTCATCTTCATCGGCATGGTCTGCCTGTCGGTCGTCT
>JARLIT010000370.1 GCA_031291575.1 Ancalomicrobiaceae bacterium | reverse complement strand
GACGTTGGCGCCCTGCCGTTTTCCCCCGGTTGCGCCATTGGCGGCTATCTCGCCATCCGCAGCGAGATCGACCCGGCACCACTTCTCGAGGCTCTGCGCGCCGCCGGGCATGCGCTCGCGCTGCCGGTCATCCGCGCCGATGGCGAGACCATGGACTTCCGGGTGTGGGATCGGGCGGTTGGGCTGGTTCGCGCCTCCTTTGGCCTCTCGGTGCCGCCCGAGACTGCGGCGATCGTCGAGCCGCGACATCTCCTCGTTCCGCTTGCGGCCTTCGACCGGCGCGGGTTTCGCCTCGGCTACGGCAAGGGGCACTACGACCGGGCGCTGGCGAGGCTTGACGCTAGCGGGCCGGTGGTCGCCGTCGGCGTCGCCTTTGCGTGCCAGGAGGTGGACAGGGTGCCGGAGGAGGCGCACGACCGCCCGCTTGATTGCATCCTGACCGAACGTGAGTTCATTGTAGCCAAGGGGAGTGCCTGATGCGGCTTCTGTTTCTCGGCGACGTCGTCGGCCGCGTCGGGCGAGCTGCGGTCGTTTCGCGGTTGCCCGGTCTGATCGAGCGGCTCGCGGCCGATTTCACCGTCGTCAATGGCGAGAATGCCGCAGGCGGCTTCGGCATCACCGAGGAAATCGCCGACCATCTGATCGAGGCCGGGGCGGATGCCATCACGCTCGGCAATCACGCCTGGGACCAGCGCGAGGCCCTGGTCTTCATCACGCGGCGCGATCGGGTGATCCGGCCGATCAACTATCCGGCCGGCACGCCGGGGCGTGGCGCCAACTTGTTGACCGCCCGCGACGGACGCCGGGTGCTGGTCGTCAACGTCATGGGCCGGGTGTTCATGGACGCGCTCGACGATCCCTTCGCGGCGCTGTCGCGTGAACTCGATGCCTGCCCGCTCGGGGCGGTCGCCGATGCGGCCATCATCGACGTGCATGCCGAGGCGACGAGCGAGAAGCAGGCAATGGGCTATTTCTGCGACGGACGCGTCAGCCTCGTCGTCGGCACGCACACGCATGTGCCGACGTCGGACCACCGCATTCTGCCGCAGGGCACGGCCTATATGACCGATGCCGGCATGTGCGGCGACTATGAATCCGTCGTCGGCATGGACAAGGAGGAGCCGCTCAACCGGTTCACCACCAAACTGGCGCGCGCCCGCTTCGAGCCGGCCTCGGGCGAGGCGACGGTTTCGGGCATCATCGTCGAGACCGACGATGCGACCGGGCTTGCCCTGCGCGTGGCGCCGGTAAGGCTCGGCGGCCGGCTGGAACAGGCGCTGCCCGAGTGGGCGTGATACGCCTGCCGGCGCTGCCGCACCTCAGGCTTTGCCTGCGCCGTTCAGGTGCTGGATTTCGCCGGCTCTCCAGCATATAAGCGAGCCGATTTTCGCGCTGCTTTCGGGGAAATATCGGATGGACAGGTCCTCCCGGCGCTTCCCTCCGGCACGCTTCACGTGATGACGACGACAGATCCGCCATGCCCGTTCCGGCGCGGCGGCAAGTGACCAACAAGGGGCAGAGATGGCCGGCCACTCACAGTTCAAAAACATCATGCATCGCAAGGGGAAGCAGGACAAAGTCCGGTCCAAGCTGTTCTCCAAGCTGGCGCGTGAGATCACCGTTGCGGCCAAGGAAGGCGTTCCCGATCCGGACATGAATTCCAAGCTGCGGTTGGCGATCATCAACGCCCGCGCCGAAAACATGCCGAAGGACAATATCGACCGGGCGATCAAGAAGGCCGCCGGCGCTGACGCCGAGAACTACGACGAGGTGCGCTACGAGGGTTATGGCCCGGGCGGCGTCGCCGTCATCGTCGAGGCGTTGACCGACAACCGCAACCGCACCGGCGGCGCCGTGCGTGCCGCCTTCACCAAGTTCGGCGGGGCGCTCGGCGAGACCGGATCGGTCTCCTTCTCCTTCGACAAGATCGGTGAGATCGTCTACCCGGCTGCGGCTGGTTCGGCCGACAAGGTGCTCGAAGCCGCGATCGACGCCGGAGCCGACGACGTGACTAGCGACGACGAGGAGCATGTCATCGTCTGCGGCTTCGAGGCGATGAACGAGGTGTCCAAGGCACTTGAAGGCGCGCTCGGCGCGGCCAATTCGGTCAAGTCGGTGTGGCGGGCGCAGAACACCGTGCCGCTCGATGAGGAGAAGGCTCAGACGATGCTGAAGCTCATCGACGTGCTCGAAGACGACGACGACGTGCAGAACGTCTATTCGAACTTCGAAGTCTCCGACGAGATCATGGCGAAGCTCGCCGGCTGAGGTCGCTCGATGAAGATCGACACCGACGCGGTCCGAATTGCCCGCGAGCATCCGACCGCGCCGGGCGTCGCCGAGTTGATTGCGGCATTGGACGCGTTCCACGCCGACCTCTATCCGCCGGAGAGCAATCACGGCATCCCGATCGCCGAACTGGCGGCGTCGACGGTGCGCTTCTTCGTGGCGAGAATGGGCGAGGCGGCGGTGGGCTGTGTCGCCTATCGGCTCGGACAGCACCGCAATGCCGAGGTCAAGCGTCTCTACGTGTCCGAGGCCGCGCGGGGGCGCGATCTCGGGCGCAGATTGATGCAGGCCGCCGAGATCTCAGCCCTCATCGACGCGGTGATCGCCCTCCGGCTGGAGACCGGCATCCACAATCATGCCGCGCTGAAGCTCTATCGGTCGCTCGGATTCAATGAGACCGGGCCGTTTCCGCCCTATTGGGCCGATCCCTTGTCAGTGTTCATGCAGAAGCTGTTGGTATAGACAGGATTCCGCTGCAAGATCGACGATCATTATTTCCGTCATTGCCAGCGAAGCGAAGCAATCCAGAGTTTGGGATTTTACACCTTTCTGGATTGCTTCGCTTCGCTCGAAATGACGGAAAGAATCATTTGTGCCCTAACCGTCGAACCGGCTCGCCTTTTTCGCCACATACGGGTTATCCTCTGGGTTGAGCGGGTCGGGAGCGGGGGAGCCTCATGCGGCGGGCGCGGCTGGAAGCGTTTTCGGATGGCGTTTTCGCCATCATCATCACCATCATGGTGCTGGAGTTGAAGGTGCCACACGGGCCGGCGTTTGCCGACCTCGTCGAGGCGCTGCCACGCTTCTACACCTATGTGCTGTCGTTCATCTACGTCGGCATCTACTGGAACAATCACCACCATTTGGCCCACACCATCGAGCACACGACGGGTGGGATTCTGTGGGCCAACCTGTTCCTGCTGTTTTGGATTTCGCTGTTTCCGTTCGGCTGCGCCTGGCTCGACGAGACGGTCTTCGCGCCCTGGCCGACGGTGACCTACGCCTTCATCCTGTTCATGGCGGCGCTGTCCTACAACGTCCTGCAGAAGACCATCATTCATGCACACGGGCCGCGATCGGTATTGGCGCGCGCCATCGGCCGGCCGTGGAAGGAGCTGATCTCGCTGACCTTCTATGCCGCCGCGATGGGCTTTGCCTTCGTCGCCACCCCGATCTCGCAGGCGTTTCTGGTCGCTGTCGCCATCATCTGGCTGGTGCCCGACCGGCGCATCGAGCGGGTGGTGGTGGCCGAAGCGGAGGAATAGACGGCACGTGTCGCGCCCCCCATTGGCAGGGCGCCATGTTCGCGTTATGTCTCCTTGATGCAAACGACCATCCGAATCATCGGCATCGACCCCGGCCTCAGGCGCACCGGTTGGGGCGTCATCGACGTCACCGGCAATCGGCTGGCGTTCGTCGCTTGCGGCACCGTGACGTCCGAGGGCGACGACGATCTCGCCCAACGCCTCGTCGCCCTGCATGATGGGCTGATGGCGGTGATTGAGGGCCACCACCCGGATGAGGCGGCGGTCGAGGAGACCTTCGTCAACGTCAATCCGACCGCGACCCTGAAGCTCGGCCAGGCGCGCGGCATCGCCATGCTGGTGCCGGCGCGCGCCGGTCTGGCGGTGGCCGAATACGCGCCGAACGCGGTGAAGAAGGCGATCGTCGGCGCCGGCCATGCCGAGAAGGGGCAGATCCATCACATGGTGAAAGTGCTTCTCCCCAAGGCGATCTTCTCCGGCAACGATGCGGCCGACGCGCTCGCCATCGCCATCTGCCACGCGCATCACCGCAGCTCTCCCGAGGCACGATTGAAGAGAGTGGCGCCATGATCGGCAAACTGTCCGGGTTCGTCGATTCCTACGGCGACGACTTCGTCATCCTCGACGTCGGCGGCGTCGGCTACATCGTCTCGTGTTCGGCGCGCACGCTGCAGAACCTGCCACGGCCCGGCGAGGCGGCGTCGTTGTCGATCGAGACCTATGTGCGCGAGGACCAGATCCGGCTGTTCGGCTTCGGCAACGCCGAGGAAAAGGAATGGTTCCGCCTCCTCATGCTGGTGCAGGGGGTCGGTGCCAAGGTGGCGCTCAACATTCTGTCGGTGCTGACACCGTCCGAACTCGCCAGCGCCATCGCCTTCAAGGACGTCACCGCCATCTCGCGCGCCAACGGCGTCGGCAAGCGGCTGGCCGAACGCGTGGTGCAGGAGTTGAAAGACAAGGCGCCGGCGTTTGCCAGCATCGATCCGGCGGTCGTCTCGCTGGTGGGCCAAGTGGCCGAGCGGACCGCGCCGAAGCCGGTCGCCGATGCCGTCTCCGCTCTCGTCAACCTCGGCTATCCGCAGGTCCGCGCGTCGGCGGCGGTGGCCACTGCTCAGCGCGAGGCGGGGGAAGCTGCAACGACGGAGCGGCTGATCCGGCTGGCGTTGCGAGAACTGGCGCAATAGGGCGCCGGAGCGGGCCCGGACGCGAAAGTGTGGCGCCCTCGGCCATTCTCCTCTATCGAGTGCTGAGCGCGGCCTGGAGGTCGCGCCGTCCGCTCAGGGACTTTATCCTCCATGTCCACGCCGAAACGTCTGATTACGCCTGAGAAACGCGACGAGGACAGCGACCAGAGCCTGCGCCCGCAAACCCTTGTCGATTTCGTCGGCCAGGCGGGAGCGCGGGAGAACCTCTCGGTCTTCATCACGGCGGCGAAGGCGCGGCACGAGGCGCTCGATCATGTGCTGTTCGTCGGCCCGCCAGGTCTCGGCAAGACGACACTCGCCCAGATCGTCGCGCGTGAATTGGGCGTCAACTTCCGAGCGACCTCCGGCCCGGTGATCGCCAAGGCCGGCGATCTCGCCGCGTTGCTGACCAACCTGGAAGAGCGCGACGTTCTGTTCATCGACGAAATCCACCGGCTTAATCCGGCGGTGGAGGAAATCCTCTACCCGGCGATGGAGGACTATCAGCTCGATCTGATCATCGGCGAGGGACCGGCGGCGCGTTCGGTGAAGATCGATCTGGCCAAATTCACCCTGGTTGCCGCTACCACGCGGCTCGGCCTGTTGACGACGCCGCTCAGGGACCGCTTCGGCATCCCGATCCGGTTGAATTTCTATACGGTCGAAGAACTTGAATACATCGTCACCCGCGGCGCCCGGCTGCACGGTATTGGCATCACGGAGGAGGGCGCCAACGAGATCGCCCGTCGCTCGCGCGGCACGCCGCGCATCGCTGGACGCCTCTTGCGGCGGGTGCGCGACTTTGCCGTCGTCGCTGGCTCCGAGCGCATCGACCGGCGGGTGGCAGATAGCGCGCTGCTCAGACTGGAAGTCGACCACGCCGGGCTCGATCAGCTCGACACGCGCTACCTGAACGTCATCGCGCTCTCCTTCGGTGGCGGACCGGTCGGCATCGAGACGATTGCGGCGGCCTTGTCGGAACCGCGCGACGCCATTGAGGAGATCGTCGAGCCCTATCTCATCCAGCAGGGCTTCGTGCAACGCACCCCGCGCGGCCGCGTACTGACGGCGCAGGCCTTCCGCCACATGGGCCTCGCCGTGCCGCCGTCGCGGCCCGAACAGATGGCGTTGTTCGGGGACGACGAGTGAAGGTTACGCAGCGTTCAGTGGGTACGGTCTGACGAGAAGATCGGCGGGGATGCCCCAAACGTCGCTCAGCCGACGAATCATGGCGAGCGTCAGGGCGCGCTTGCGGCTGAGGATTTCGGACGCACGGGCTGCCGAACCGAGCACGGCCGAGAGATCCGCCCGCTGGTATCCGCACATCCGCATGTGCTCGACTATGACGTCGACCGGATCGGCAACGTTCGGCGCGGTCCAGCGCCGCGCTTCATAGGCCTCGGTCAGGGCAATCAGCACGTCCAGGTGGTCGCCGTCCGGCGTGCCGGTGGCGCTGCCCCACAGGCGATCGATTTCCATCAGTGTTGCGCGATGGTCGGCGTCATTGGCGATCGGGCGTATGGTCATGGCGGCCTCAATAGTTCGCAACGGTGAGGGCATCGATGCGATCGTATTCCGCGTGGGTTCCGATGAATTTCACGAACAGGATCTCGCGCTCGAAGTCGACGGCACAGATCATCCGATAATTGCCGCCAGCGATCTCGAACCGGATTCGTTCGGCATTCAATGCCTTCGCCTTCGGAAACGACCGTTGGATGTCGGCCATACCAGGTCATCGGGCGCGGCGAGCTACGCTTTCCCAATGCAGCAACGAGGCTCGCGTTTCCGGATGGACGCCGGCGTAGGCATAGAGCGTGCTGCGCGCGATGATCCGCATCGAGAGAGATTGGGCTTCCATGGAGGGAATCAAGCCCCGGTCGGCTATGGCTATGTCCGGCGGCGCCGATGCGCTAAAAGACGGCGACCGAAACGACCGGACAGCGCGCCGCCGCATGACCAGCGACCCCAATACCGAAGCCGAGAATTCCCACCCAGCCCATGGGCTGTCCGTCCGCGTCTATTACGAGGACACGGATGCCGGCGGCATCCTCTATCACGGCAGCCACGTGCGCTTTCTGGAGCGGGGCCGCACGGAATATCTGCGCGCGCTCGGTATCGACCAGTCGAGCATGCTGGAGACCGCCCCCGAAGATCGTTTCCTGTTCGTCGTCCGCCGCCTGGAACTCGATTACCTGAAGCCTGCGCGGCTCGACGATCTCCTCACCGTCGTCACCCGCCCGCTAGAGATCGGGGCGGCGCGGCTCATCATCGAGCAGTCGATCCTCAGGGGCGAGGAGGTTATTCTGACGGCCGTCGTCACCGTCGTTGCCATCGGCGGAGACGGCCGGCCGCGGCGCATCGGGCCGGATCTGAGGCAACGACTGATGCCATGATCGAAGCCCTGAAGTCGCAGCGTTTGCGGCGGCAGGATCACGGCAGAAGCGTTCCGCAAGACGTCACCCTGTCATGTTGCGGTGCGATAACGTAACGCTTTCTTAACCTTGACAAGGGCTTGCTGGAATGTGTGGCTTTCGAGGGGTCCTCGTTTGGCCATATTCGACAGGCAGAAGTTGGTGGAGGTCGCGATGATTGCAACGCTTTCGACCGAAGGCGTCATCCGGGCCGGCATTCACGACAGCCGCCGACCGTGAAGGGACACGCACAACGAGGCTGGCCGTACGCGGCCGACCGTTAGCGGATCCGACCGAACTGCGTGCGTTTTTGCCGGCTGTCGGAGGTGATCGGGCGTCCTGAGGCCCGGCCGCGTCTGCCAACCGCTGCATCGTCCGGCCAGCAATTGAGGGACTTGAACCGATGAACGACGTCACCCAGGTGGCCCTGGCGTCACCTGCCGCTACCATCTCGATCATTTCCCTGTTCTGGCAGGCCCACCTCATCGTCAAATGCGTGATGCTCGGGCTGTTGTTCGCCTCGATCTGGAGCTGGGCGATCGTCGTCGACAAAGTCCTGCTCTATGGCCGCAGCCGCCGGCAGATGGATGGGTTCGAGCAGGTGTTCTGGTCGGGCCAGAGCCTCGAAGAACTGTACCGGGCGCTATCGAGCCGCAACAACACCGGCATGCCGGCGCTGTTCGTCTCGGCCATGCGGGAGTGGAAACGCAGCCACGAGGGCGGGCGCGCGGCAATCGGTTCGCTGCAGCAACGCATCGACAAGGTGATGGACGTCACCATCGGCCGCGAGCTGGAACGGCTGCAATCGAAACTCCTGGTGCTCGCCACCATCGGTTCCGCCTCGCCGTTCATCGGCCTGTTCGGTACCGTTTGGGGCATTATGACCGCCTTCACCAATATCGCCGCATCGAAGAACACCTCGCTTGCCGTGGTGGCGCCGGGCATCGCCGAAGCGCTGTTCGCGACCGCCATCGGGCTCGTCACCGCGATTCCCGCCGTCATCGCCTACAACGTGCTGACGTCGGATGCCAACGCGCTCTCCCACCGGCTCGAGACCTTCGCCGACGAATTTTCCGCGATCCTGTCGCGGCAAATCGACGAGCGTCAGGCGGCTTGAGGAGATCTGGCGATGGCGATGGCAGTCAAGGCGGATGGAGGCGGCGGCGGACGCGCCCGGCGACGGCGGCGCGGCGGCGCGGTGATGAACGAAATCAACATGACGCCGTTCATCGACGTCGTTCTGGTGCTGCTGATCATCTTCATGGTCGCCGCACCTTTGATGACGTCGTCGGTGCCGATCGACCTGCCGCAAGCCAAGGGCAAGCCGACCGAAGGTCAGGTCAAGCCGGTGACCGTTTCGGTCGATCCGGCCGGCAAGATCTATATCGGCGATACGGAAGTGAAGCTTGAGGAGCTGGTGCCGAAACTGCAGGCAATCGCCAAGAACGGGGTCGACGAACGCATTGTCTTCAAGGGTGACAAGGCGGCGGTCTGGGGTGCTACGTCGAAAGTGTTGGGTGAACTCAACAACGCCGGCTTCAATAAAATCGGCATCCAGATGCAGCCGAACTGAGGACCTGGCGCGGAGATGAGACCCGGCCTGCCCTTTTCGATCGCTTTGCACGCCGCCGTTCTCGGCTGGGCGCTGTTGTCGTTCGCGGGCGAGCCGCCAATGGACGTGCCGCCGTCCGATCCGATCGACGTCGAACTGCTGCCGCCGTCGGATGTGTCGACGCCGAAACTCGGGGCGAAGACCGCCAAGCCATCCGAGCAGATCGCGCCGAAGGACCTGAAGGCCGCGGCAAAGGACCAGGAGGGCAAGCGTGTCGGCGATACCAAGATCGAGGAGCCGCCACCGCCGCCGCCCGAAGTGAAGCCGGCCCCGCCGGTCGAGCCGAAGCCGGTGCCCGTCGCCGAGCAACCGAAGCAGGAACCGCCACCGCCGAAGCCCGAGGTCAAGCCTGAGCCGCCGAAGCCGGTCGCCAAGGTCGAGCCGGCCCCGGCGCCTCCGCCGCCGGCACCGCAACAGAAGCCCGACCTGCCGAAGGAGGCGGAGAAGGCGAAGGACATCAACGAAGGCAAGCCGCCGGAGGCGAAGGAGCCGCCGAAGGACGTCAATGCGCTCGACAAGCTGATCGCGGAGAAAGCCAAGGAAGAGGCGAAGAAGCCGGATCCGAAACCTTCGGAGAAGCCCGCGCCGCCGGTGAAGGTGGCGACCTCGGCGCCCGCCGCGGCTAAGCCCTCGCCGAGCCCGTCGACGTCGAAGTTCCCGGGCGAGGTGTCCTCGATCCAGAACCACGTGGCCACCGGCACCCAGTCGTCGCGCACCGAGCAGCACGCCTCGCTCGGCACGCCAACCGGGCCGAACGCCAATGTGAAGCTGTCGCAGAGCGAGATGGAAGCGTTGATCGGCCTGTTGCGCGCGCAGATCCTGAAGTGCTGGAACCCGCCGATCGGAGCGGCCGAGGCCAACATCAAAGTGACCGTGGTGTTCTCGCTCAATCAGGATGGTTCGCTCAACGGCACGCCGCAGCCGGCCTCCGAACAGCCAGCCAATTCGCTTGGGCCGGCGCTGGTGAGCAGCGCCACACGGGCCATCCGACAGTGTCAGCCCTATACGATGCCGGCGGACAAATATGCCGCCTGGGCCAGTAACAAGATCATGTTCGATCCGGGCAACCAATGAGGACGGCGATGGTCAATTTCCGCCTTGCCCGGCCAGCCGGGCGCGCTGACAGCCGCGACCGCGCCATTCAGATGTGCGCCGCCAAGGGGCCGTCGAGAACGTCAGCGGACAATTGCCGCGGAGCGGGCCGGCGCGAGCGCCCTGCGCGACCCGAAGGACGTTTGATGGCCCGTGCCTATCCTTGGCTTTTCACAGTGGTGATGGTTGGCGTCGGGCTGGTTCAGCCATGCAATGCCGCCGAGAGCGCCGATGCGAAAGCCGTGTTGGGGGAAGTGCGCAAGTGCTGGAATCCCCCCCTCGGCGCGGATGAGGAAAACCTGAAGGCCGATATTTCCATCGAGCTCGATGCTGTGGGGCGGGTCGTCGGCGAGCCGGCGATCGTGCAGGTATCCGCGGGTAAGCTCGCCACGGTTTTCGCCAGAAGCACCATTCGCGCTGTGAAAATGTGTCAACCCTATCGCCGCGATTTGTCCCACCCACTGTCGGGACAATTTCAACTTACTTTCGTGGCAGCTCCTTAGCCTGACATTGGCGCAGCCGCCGACCGACAACCGATGCATGTCCGATGAGAGGAAGACCATGACTGCCGAGATCCAACGCCGATACGCCGCGTATGTGGCAAGCCGTTACCGCCGCGCCCGGCGGATCGCAGGTATCGCAGCGCTCGGCGAGAGCTTGATCCGCCTGGCGCTGGCGACAATCGCCGTCTGGCTTGGCTTGATGTCGAGCCCAGCGCTGGCGCTCACCTTCAGCATCCAGCCGGGCCAGCCGTTCACGCCGATGCCGATCGCCGTTCCCGGCTTTGCCGGCGATCCGGCGCTCGCCGCGCAGATCTCGCAGATCGTCGCCAACGATCTGAAGCTTTCCGGCTACATCAATCCGCTCGATCCGGCTTCCTATCTCGACAAGGTGGTCGCGGCCGAAGCCTCGCCGAACTTCAACAACTGGACCACCATCGGGGCGCAGGCGCTGGTGGCCGGCACGGTGCAGAACCAGGGCGGTCAGATCACCGCCGCCGTGCGGCTGTGGGACGTCAGCACCGGCCAGCAGATGTTCGGCCAGCAGTTCGCCACGACGCCGGACAATGTCCGCCGCCTCGGCCACATCATCGCCGATGCGGTCTATTCCAAGCTCACCGGCTTCAAGGGCTTCTTCGACACGCGGGTTGTGTTCGTCTCCGAATCCGGGCCGAAGACGCAGCGGATCAAGAAGTTGGCACTGATGGACTGGGACGGGGCGAACCTGCGCTTCCTCACCCAGGGTCAGGATCTGGTGCTGACGCCGCGCTTCTCGCCGTCGACGCAGCAGGTCGCCTATATGGCCTACGCCCAGCAGGGCAATCCGAAGGTGTTCATCCTCAACACCGCCAACGGCTCGCGTCAGCTGGTCGGCGAATACAGCGGCATGACATTCTCACCGCGGTTTTCGCCGGATGGCTCGAAGCTGGTCTTCTCCGTCGAGCACGAAGGCAATTCGAATATCTACGTCATGGACCTTGCCACCCGGCAGGCCCAGCAGCTGACCAACGACGCCTCGATCAACACCTCGCCGTGTTTCTCGCCCGACGGTAGCCAGATCGCGTTCGAATCCGACCGCGGTGGCGCACAGCAGATCTATCTGATGAACTCCGACGGCTCGAACCAGCACCGCGTTACCTTCGGCAACGGCCGCTATGCGACGCCGGTGTTCTCGCCCGATCCGGAGAACGCCTATATCGCCTTCACCAAGCAGGATTCGACCGGCTTCAAGATCGGCGTGATGAAGTCCGATGGCAGCCAGGAGCGGATTATCGCCGACGGCTATCACAACGAGGGGCCGAGCTGGGCGCCGAACGGCCGTTACGTGATGTATTTCACCGACGGCGGCGGCGCCACGGGTGGGGCGAGCGTCTGGTTCGCCGACGTGACCGGCACGGTCAACGTGCAGGTAAAGACGCCGGGCTTTGCCTCCGATCCGTCGTGGTCGCCGCTGCTGCGCTGACGATTCCCGCCCAACGACGTTAGGCCGCGATCGGGCCCTGTTGCCGAGGTGCAACAGGGTCCGATCGCCGTTGCATTGCCGCCAGCTTGACGAGAAGCGTCATTTTGGTGCCGCCTTTCGACCACAGTCCGGGATCAGGGAAGATGTCGAGAAAGAAATCGCCAGAAATCGCCAGGTAAATTTTCGTTTACCACGCTTCTGAACGGCGATTTAACCACGGCGCATTAGGGATACCAAAAGGTATCGAACGGTTCGAAGGAGTTTACCAAGATGTTGAGTGAAATGCGTATCTGGCGGGGCGTCCAGTTCGCGGCCGTGGTGGCGTCCGCCCTGGCGCTCAGCGCCTGCGCCAGCCAGCAGGCGCAGACCGGCCTCGAAAATGCCACGCAGGCCACTCCCGGCAGTCCGCAGGATTTCGTTGTCAACGTCGGCGATCGCGTGTTCTTCACCGTCGATTCCTCCGACCTGACGTCCGAGGCCAAGGGCATTCTCGATCGGCAGTCGACGTGGCTGCAGCGTTATCCGCGCTACACGATCACGGTCGAGGGCCATGCTGACGAGCGCGGCACGCGCGAATACAACTTCGCGCTTGGCGACCGCCGCGCCACCGCGGCCCGCAACTACCTGATCTCCCGCGGCATCCAGTCGACCCGGCTGAAGACCATCTCCTACGGCAAGGAACGTCCGGTGGCGGTGTGCGAGGAAGAGAGCTGCTTCAACCAGAACCGTCGCGCTGTGACCGTGCTGAATACGCAAAACTGAGTCATTTCCTGTCGGCGGCGGCCCTGACGCCGACGCCCGTGACCACGATGAAGCGATCCGGATCTGACGGTCCGGGTCGCTTCGTTGCGTTTGGGGCATTGATCGGAGGTAAGCTGGCCATTCTTGCGAGCCGAAGGCAAAGCACTCCAGTAAAGTTAGTGCGTTAAGACTGGACTGCTTGGCTCCGCTCGCGATGATGGCGCAGAGGATTTTTGCCGTTCCGTGCCTCTATGCGGCATAGATCTGCCGGGCGGGCCAATATCGAAGGCTGCCAAGCGTCGGCGGTTGTCGCCCAATGAAGGCCTAGGCGTCGCGTCCCATGATCAATGCGGCATTCGCGCCAGGATCGCGGCGATGGTCAGATTGTCGCGCGGCAAAGGGAACGGCGGCGCCGCCATGGTTGCCAGCCCCAGCGGATCTCCCGGCACCACATCGGTGTGTTCGGCAGCAAAGTGGGCGAAGGGCGCGCATTCCCATCCGCTGCCGTGTTGGCCCGTCACGGGATTGTAGGTGTTCTCGCCGTAGGCAAAGCAAAGCTGTAGCAACGGTTTGTTGCAGGCTATCTGCAGCCGCGGAACACTGATCGGGCGGAATTCGGTCTTCCAATGACCTGTCAAAATTATCCGGTTGCCTGGATACCAAAGATGGACGCGGCCGTCGGCGGATGCATATTCGATCTGGTTGCCGTGCCCCGCCGTGTACGAGCGGTAAGTCACGTTGTGCATGAAGCGCCGGACATCGGCGGGTTTGGCCGTCGACTGGAATTGTGCCTCAAGCTGGGTGCATCGTGGATCTTCTGCAGCGCCTGCCGCGGCGGCTGACAAAGCAGCGAACAGCACTGAGCAAGTCGTTATCGATATTGCACGCATGAGGTCCTCACGGCTGACAACCTGCAGTCTAGGCAACGAAGGCTGCATGTCAATTCGTGGACGCATAGGTTGTCTTCCGAGGCGGCGCTTCGCTGACGGGCCACGTCCTGGGGGGCGAATTGCTGCCGGACGGATCACGACTGACAAAAAAGCCGGGGAACGCTGTCCCCCGGCTTCTCGGTCCACCGATCGTGCTGCCCTCAGCCGGGCTGCGGCACGCCGCCGGGGGCCTCGCCGCCCTCGGCCGGACGGTTCTTGGCGCCGGCGGTCGGCACGGCGGAGGAGCGCGGCGAGGCAACGCCGTCCCCGTCCGGATCGCGCTTGGGCGGATTGCCGTTCAAGAGTTCCTTGATCTCGTCGCCGGTCAGCGTCTCGTATTCGAGCAGGGCATTGGCCAGCAGTTCCATCTTGTCGCGCTGCTCCAGGATCAGGCGCTTGGCTGTCTGGTAGCCTTCGTCGACGAAGCGGCGCACTTCCGCGTCGATCTTCTGCATGGTGTCGGGCGAGATGGACTGAGTGCGCGACACCGAATGGCCGAGGAACACCTCTTCCTGGTTCTCGCCGTATTCGACCGTGCCGAGGGCCTTGGAGAAGCCCCAGCGGGTGACCATCGAGCGGGCCAGGCGGGTGACCATGGCGATGTCAGACTGCGCGCCCGACGTCACCTTGTCGTCGCCGAAGAACACTTCCTCGGCGACACGGCCGCCCATGCCCGACGCCAGCATCGAAATCATCTGCTGGTAGGACATGGAGATCTGGTCGCGTTCCGGCAGGTATTGCACCATGCCGAGCGCCCGGCCGCGCGGGATAATGGTCGCTTTGTGAATCGGCGTCGAGGCTGGCATGAACAGCGCGACGATGGCGTGACCGGCCTCGTGGAAGGCGGTGGTGCGGCGTTCGTCGTCCGACATCACCATGCGGCGCTCGGCGCCCATCAGGATCTTGTCGCGGGCGTTGTCGAACTCGCCGGCCGTGACGATGCGCTTGTTGCGACGGGCGGCCAGCAGGGCGGCCTCGTTGACGAGGTTCATCAGGTCGGCGCCGGAGAAGCCGGGGGTGCCGCGGGCGACGATCTTCAGGTCGACGTCGGGCGCCAGCGGCACTTTCCGCACATGCACCTTCAGGATCTTCTCGCGGCCGATGATATCTGGCAGCGGCACTGTGATCTGCCGATCGAAACGGCCCGGGCGCAACAGCGCCGGATCGAGCACGTCGGGCCGGTTGGTGGCGGCGATGATGATGACGCTCTCGTTCTGCTCGAAGCCGTCCATCTCGACGAGGAGCTGGTTCAAGGTCTGCTCGCGCTCGTCGTTGCCGCCCCCGAGGCCGGCGCCGCGATGGCGACCGACCGCGTCGATCTCGTCGATGAAGATGATGCAGGGCGCGTTCTTCTTCGCCTGTTCGAACATGTCGCGGACGCGGCTGGCGCCGACGCCGACGAACATTTCGACGAAGTCCGAGCCGGAAATGGTGAAGAACGGCACGTTGGCCTCACCGGCGACGGCGCGCGCGGTCAGGGTCTTGCCGGTGCCGGGCGAGCCGACGAGCAGGACGCCGCGCGGGATGCGGCCGCCGAGCCTCTGGTACTTCTGCGGATCGCGCAGGAACTCGACCACCTCGACCAGATCTTCCTTGGCCTCGTCGATGCCCGCCACGTCATCAAACGTGACGCGGCCGTGCGCCTCGGTCAGGAGCTTGGCCTTCGACTTGCCGAAGCCCATGGCCTTGCCGCCGGAGCCCTGCATCTGGCGCATCAGGAACACCCAGATGCCGACGAGGATCAGCATCGGCAGCCAGTTGAGGAGCGAGCCGATCAAGTTGAAGTTCTCGCCGGCCTGGCGCAGCTCGACCGATACGCCCTTGTCGACCAGCTTGTTGACATAGGAGTCGCCACGCGGCGCCGTGGTCGAGAAACTGGCGCCGTTGTTGTACTTGCCCTGCACCTGCTGGTCGACGATGGTGACGTCGTGCACCTTGCCGGCATCCACATCGCCCAGGAACTGGGAATACGGGATCTGCGACACGGAACCCGCGCTGCGCTCCGGATTGTGGAACAGCTGGAACAGGGCGATCAGCAGCAAGGCAATGATCACCCAAAGCGCGAAGTTACGGAAATTAGCGTTCATCGATCATCCCATCTGACCGCAGCGCGGCCCGGTACCACTGGTGGACCGAACGGAGGGACCAGAGGCGTGCCTGCCGCTGGCTTCCTGACCGGGTGTCCACATTCACAACGATATCATAAGGGGCGCGATCATCCCAAGGTGCCGGCCATCAGACTTCGGTACACGCACCGTCGTGCGTCGGACGTGCCGCTGTCGTTCGACCAAGACTGTAACCATCGCTTCAGAAAGATAGGTTCGTTCACCCCGAATGCCAAGCTCTGCCCCGTAATTCACCAATATGGCCGGCAATCGTTACTTTCTGCCTGACGCGGGAAATGGGGACCGGCAGGGCGCTGACAAGGGCGATTCCGGCCTCTGAGATCAATGCTTTGGTCGTAGTGCGGGGGCGATGTCGGCTGCCGGCGCGATGGCGAGGCCGAGACGCGCTGCCACGAGCGCTTCGGCAGTGGGAATGCGGTCGGTCAGCGGCGCGGCGACGTGATCGAAGGCCGGCACGGCGACGAGCGCCTCGCCGTCCCAGACGGCGGCGACCGTCTCGATCGCCGCCGCGGGCAGACCGCGCGGCAGCCCGAGTGCGATCAGCCGGCGTCCGTCGGGTCCGAGTGCGCGGATCTGGAGCGGGCGGTCGGCGCCC
Organism: Ancalomicrobiaceae bacterium; assembly: GCA_031291575.1. Lineage (GTDB taxonomy): Bacteria > Pseudomonadota > Alphaproteobacteria > Rhizobiales > Ancalomicrobiaceae > CAIYYN01. Next base: position 13,096 of record JARLIT010000370.1, on the reverse strand, counting down.
GCTGCCAGCGCCAGACGGATGCGCTGGTGCCAGATGCGGGTCTCGCCGGGGGCAAGGATGATATCGGGAAAGCCGTCGCGGCCCAATTCGGGGTAGATCCAGAGGGTGGGCGCCGGGCAGGCGTTCAGCCGCACGACGCTGCCGGCGAGCGTGCGCTTCAGCGGGCGAGCCTCGTCGAGCGCCGCCCTGACGTCGAGGAGGAGCCGCTCCAGCCGGTCGAGCCGCGGCCCGTAGTCGTGCCCCATCACGTCGCGCAGCAACCGCGACAGGGTCCTCAGCACGATCTCGTCCGGCTCCTGCAGAAAGCGGGCGATGTCGAGGCGGAGGAAGCCGCCGGGATGGATCGCGACGGTCGCGGCCATCAGCCGGTCGGCGTAATGGTCGAGCGCCGTGCTCGCCCGCGCCAGACGCCGTGCGGTGGCGGCCAGCGTTTCGGCGTCGAGGCCGAGGCGGGCAAGCTCGGGTGCGGCATAGCGCAGGGCGACGCGCGCATAATGCATGTTGCGGTTCGACGGGTCTTCGACGAAGGCGATGCCGGCAGCCTCGAGGGTGGCGATCAGGCGGGCCTTCGGGATGGCGAGGAGCGGGCGGACCAGCCGCAGGGTCCCAAGCCGACGTTCGGTCGGCATGGCGGCGAGGCCGTAGACGCCGGAGCCGCGCGTCAGCGCCAGGAGGAAGGTCTCGGACTGATCGTCGAGCGTATGGGCGGTCATCAGGACGTCGGCGCCTTCGCGCACTGCGGCCGTCTCCAATAGCTGGTAGCGGGCGGCGCGGGCGGCGGCCTGGATGTCGGAGGACGGCTTCGGGCCCTCCCAGCGGAGCGTCTGGTGCGGAAGGCCACGGGTCGCGGCGAGACGGGCAACGAATTCGGCCTCATCGGCCGCTTCGGGTCTCAAGCCATGATCGACGGTGAAAATGATCGCGGGAAGGGGGGCGGCAGTCGCGGATCGCCACAGGCTGAACAGATGCAGCAGGGCGGTGGAATCGGGTCCGCCGGAGACGGCCAAGGCAACTTTTCTAGCGCCGGTCAAAGGCGCGAACAGCTCGTCCAGGTCTCGGTCCTGCCAAACTGCGGCATCAGGAGCATTTGCCACGGGATTTCTCGGCCTGGGCGCGGTCGCGCAGTGCTTTGGAGGCCTTGGGATATTTGCCGAGGAGTTCGTCGTAGGCGTTGCACGCTGCCTTGCGCTCGCCGAGCCCCTGGTAGGCGAGACCGAGCTTCAACAGGCTGTCGGGAGCTTTGAGGTCGTCCGGGTACTGGGTGTAGCTCTTCAGGAAAGCGTCAGTCGCTTCCCGGTGCATGTTGCGCTGGAAAAAGCTCTCGCCCAACCAGAACTGCGCGCTGCCGGCGCGCTTGTCGGTCGGATGGTTGGCAAGGAACGTCTTGAAGCTCTTTTCGGCCAGATCGTATTCGCCGTTGAGGATGTAGCCGTAGGCCGCGTCGTATTCGTCGCGCGCGCTCGGAGTGGGCTGCGTCGAGGCGTAGCGCGGGCTGACGCCGGGGACCGGTGCCTCGGTGACGGCCGGGCGCACCTGAGGCGCGGTCGGGGCCGGCTGCGCTGCGACGTCCTGGCGCGCACCCTGCGACAGGTCGAGCGGCCCGTCGGCGATGATGCCGGCGATCGGGTCGTCGGAGCGGGGGATTTGCCCAAGGACCTGGGGGGGAGCCCCCGGTCCGGGCTTCGGCGTGCCGGCGATGCCGGCGGGGGGCGACGGGCCGTCGTCGGGACTGGTGCCGTCGGGGGCGACAGCGACGACTGTCGCCGGCGCCGTCGGCGGAGCGGTTGGGGCGGTGGCGACCGGTGGCGGACCGGGCGGCTGTGTCTGACCGCGCAGCGGCGGTGTGTCGATCGGGGCAGGGACGGCCTCGGTCTTCTTCTGCGGCTTCTTGGCCTGCGGCCCGTTTTCCAGCTCCTGCAGACGGAACTCCATGTCCTTCTGCATGCGGACGATCTGATCCTGCAGCGCTCGCACCTGGAAGTTCAGCTGTTCGATCTGGCCATTCAGATTGCGCATCTGCCCTTCCATCTGGTTGATGCGCAAATTGAATTCGGCCTGTTGGCGCTGCGTCTCGTCGCTGTTGCCGAAGAGCTGGGCGCGGGCCGGCGACGCACCGAAGGCGACGGCGAGCATGACGACGAGCGCGGCGATGAGGCGCCCCGGGCGAGAGATCCTTGCATTGCCGGATCCGTCACCCGCGATCGCGGAATGACTGTCGAGTTCGATCATCAGGTCAAAGCCCCCTTTCGTGGCACGTACCATGGTGCCGTGCGGTTCGTTCTCGAGCCCCGCTCGTATCATGAGACGCGGGTTTCGGCCAAAGTTTGACCCGCGATAGTCGAAATTGCGCTTTTGCGCCACTGTCATTGCGGCGCAACGCATCGGTCGTGCGGTCCGTTCCTGTGCCCGGCAATGGCTCCGAAAGCATAAGCAGATACGCATAGAAGCCATTCGTTCGGAATCGGCCCATAATCGGCCAATCTTTGGTCACGGTGGCCGCCTAAGCGGGCGACGCCGGCCATGCCGAGGAGACTCCTCCGGTTCCATCGAAATCGGCGGCGCCAGCCGCGACGATTCGGTTCGGACCATCAGCAAGCAGGATTGACGACATGATCAAGGACACCGAGGCTGGCTACGGCGCCGTCTCCATTCTCTTCCACTGGCTGGGCGCGCTGGCGATCATCGCCATCTGGCTGCTCGGCGACCGCATCGACGATTTCGCCCGCGCGTCGGCCGAACGCAGTGCGGCGCAGGGCCTGCATTTTGCGGTCGCCTTCTCCTGCCTCATCATCCTGGTGCCGCGGCTCGTCTGGCGGTTCCTGCATCTGAAGACCCCGCTCGCCGAGACGAATTCGCCGTTCCTCGATTTCACCGCCAAAATCGTCAAGTGGGGGCTGCTCGCCGCCATGACGATCCTCGTCATCTCCGGTCCGATCGACGTGTGGACCAGTCGGCGCGGCGCCATCGACGTGTTCGGCTGGGTGATCTCGAGCCCGATTCCGACGAGCCTCAACGGCGTGCTGCATGCGGTGGCCGGGCCGGCGCACGTCATCTGCGCCAAGGCGATCCTGATCCTTGTCGCCTTGCACGTGCTCGGGGCGCTGAAGCACCTTGTCTACGACCGCGACGGCGTCTTCCGCCGGATGCTCGTGCCGGCGAAATAGACGGCGTTCGCCCGGATGGCGGCGCTTGCAATGCCCACCTGCTTCCGCTTTGCTTGACGTTCCTGCCGCTGGCAGGCGAGGGGCGGACGGCGGAGGCGGCGATGTGGCGTGATACCAGGACCGGCTACGGCATCGTCTCGATCCTGCTGCACTGGGGCGGCGCGGCGGTGGTGATCGTCGTGTGGGTGCTCGGCAAGCGCATCGGCTACCACCCCTCCGGTCCGCAATGGGACGCGGCGGAAAACCTGCATGCCGCGGTGGCGACGCTGGCGCTGGTCATCATCGTCCCGCGCATCGTCTGGCGTTTGCTGCAGCCGGCGACGCCGGCCGTCGCGAGCAATCCGCCGCTCCTCAACCTTCTGGCGGCGCTGGTGAAATGGGGGCTCCTCCTGGCGCTGACGGTGATGATCGTCACCGGCCCCCTGGCGATCTGGAGCGGGCCATCGGCGGCGATCGATCTCTTCGGCGTCTCCATTCCCAGCCCACTTCCCTCTTCCTTCGCCGAGCGCTATCACCATTCGATCTGGCCGGTGCATGTGCTCGCGTCGAAAGTCGTCCTCGCCCTCGTCGCCCTGCATGTTGCAGGCGCGTTGAAGCATCTCGTCGTCGACCGCGACGGCGTCTTCCGCCGGATGTTGGTGCCGGCGAAGAACGAGCCTTCGAACGGCGAGCGGCGGTCGCGCGGGACGGAGTGACACAATTCGATTCCTAAATTGAAGTCGGGGTGTGCCGCGCCGATGCTACAGTCGCTGCCCGATTGGAGCGGCAGCAGGCCGGTCGCGCGATCATCTGCGAGGTTTTTTGACGATGACACGGAAATTCTTCGGCACGGACGGCATTCGCGGGACTGCCAATCGTTGGCCGATCACCCCCGACATTGCGCTGAAGGTGGGCATGTCGGTCGGGCTCTTGATGCGCCAGCGCCAGGGACGGTTGCGCGCGGTCATCGGCAAGGATACGCGGCTCTCCGGCTATATGATCGAGACGGCGATGGTGGCGGGCTTCACCGCAGTCGGCGTCGACGTGTTCATGACCGGCCCGATCCCGACCCCGGCCATCGCCATGCTGACGCGCTCGCTCCGGTGCGATATCGGCGTGATGATCTCGGCCTCGCACAATCTCTATCAGGACAACGGCATCAAGATCTTCGGCCCGGACGGCTACAAACTGTCGGACGAGATCGAAGCCTCGATCGAGACGATGCTGGAAGAAGATCTCTCCAGTCGGCTGGCGGCTCCGGCCGAACTCGGCCGTGCCAAACGCGTCGACGGCGTCACCGACCGCTATGTCGAATTCGTCAAGCGGACCATGCCGCGCAACCAGTCGCTGCAGGGCGTCAGGGTGGTCATCGACTGCGGTAACGGCGCATCCTACAAGGTGGCGCCCGACGCCTTGTGGGAACTCGGTGCCGAAGTGATCAAGATCGGCGTCGAGCCGGACGGCTACAACATCAACAAGGATTGCGGATCGACCGCGCCGGGCAAGCTGATCGAGCGGGTACACGAGACACGGGCCGACATCGGCATCGCGCTCGACGGCGACGCCGATCGCGTCATCATCATCGACGAGAAGGGCCGGGTGGTCGACGGCGACCAGCTGATGGCCGTGGTGGCGTCGTCGTTCAAGGACGCCGGCCGGTTGTCGCAGCCGGGGATCGTCGCCACCGTGATGTCGAACCTCGGGCTCGAGCGCTATCTCGGTGGCATCGGGCTCGGACTGGCGCGCACCAAGGTCGGCGACCGCTACGTCGTCGAATACATGCGTGAGCACGGCTACAACGTCGGCGGCGAGCAGTCCGGCCACATCATCCTCAACGACTATTCGACCACCGGCGATGGGCTGGTGGCAGCGTTGCAGGTGCTGGCGGTGGTGCAGCAGGTGGGCCGGCCGGTGTCCGAGGTCTGCCGAAGGTTCGATCCGGTGCCGCAGGTGTTGAAGAACGTTCGGTTCGGCGGCTTGAGCCCTCTGCAGAACGATAAGGTGCAGGAATCGATCGCCGCCGGGCTGCAGCGGCTCGGCAGCAGCGGCCGCCTGGTCATCCGCCCATCGGGCACCGAACCGCTCATCCGGGTGATGGCGGAGGGCGACGACGAGCGTCTGGTGCATCTGGTGGTGGACGATATCGTCGAGAGCCTGACCCGCGCCGCCGCATGATGGTTAAGACCCGAGGCCGGCGGACGTGCGTCTTCATCAGTCGTTAACGTTAATCGGCTTGGTAAAAAAGTACAGTTAAGCCACCCTTAACGTTTGCCGGCCATGATGTCCCTCGTATCCGGTGCCCGACAGCCGACCCAGCGCTCGGGCGCGAGTAGAGGTGACGTAAATGGGCCGTCTCAACACTGTGCTTGCCGCCATGATCGCGACGACGACTGCGCCCGTCGTTGCGTCCGCTGCCGATTTCTCGTCGCGGCCCCCCGTCATTGAACAGGCATCCGTCGTCCCGGAGGAGATCGGCACCGGCTGGTACCTGCGCGGCGATGTCGGCTATTCGCGGCAGGCCCAGCCGACGGCAAACTGGTACGATCCGACGAACGGAACCTACGGCATCGGCGGCGTGAAGTCCGGCGATGCGGTGACCGCGGGTCTCGGTTTCGGTTACAAATTCAACGATTGGCTGCGCAGCGACCTGACGCTCGATTACGTCAGTCCGTCCAGCCTGTCGGGCACGGGGCTGACCACGCCGACCTTCTACGATCAGACGAAGGTCGAATCGGTCACGCTGATGTGGAACGGCTATCTCGATCTCGGCAACTATTCCGGCTTCACGCCTTATCTCGGCGCCGGCCTCGGCGTTTCCCGCGTTTCCGCTAGCACGACCTCGCGCGATACCAGCGGGACCTATAGCGCTCTCGCCCAAGCGCAGAAATACTCGCTGGCTGCCGCCGGCATGGCCGGCTTCGCGGTCGACATCGGCCACGGCATCCAGGCGGACGTCGGATACCGCTACCTGTGGATCGATGCCGGACAGACGGGCGAACTGTTCGGGACTGGCGGGCACGACACCTTCAAGAACCTCGCGTCGCATCAGTTCCGCGTCGGTCTGCGTTATTATATGAATTGATACCGCATTCGGTATGGTGCGTCTGTCGAGCGACATATGATCGTATGTCGAGCGGCAGACGTTTTTGTTGTCTGCAAACATGTTTCTGAAAAAGTCCGGGAATATGTTTCGGGTTTTACGCTTGATTAACCATGGTGAACTTACTGTTGGGGCGTGTTTAGTCGGTTACTTCCAGCCGCCGCTGCGGTGGTCGAACCCAGCAACGGGACAAAACCCATGAATAGGACGTATATCGGACTGCTTGGTGCAGTCCTGCTGTCGAGCGCCGCTGGCGGCGTCCAGGCTGCCGATCTGACGGGCCTGCACCCCGTGGAACCTTACAATCCGCCTGTGGCGGAACCCGTCGTCGCGTCCGGTTGGTACCTGCGCGGCGATATCGGTGTTGGCATCAACTCCGTCAGCCGCTTCTCCGAGAAGGACATCGATTCGCCCGGCGCCAACCAGACGACCGGCTGGCTGAAGAAATCGATCGGCGATTCGACGGTCATCGGCGCCGGTGTCGGCTACCAGTTCAACGATTATCTGCGCGGCGACATCACGGCGCAGTATCGGGCGGCGACCAATTTCCATTCGACGGACATCACCACGAATACGCTGAACAACACCAGCGTTCAGAACCTGATCGACGGCAACGTCTCGTCGACGGTGTTGATGGCCAATGCCTATTGGGACATCACCCATTGGAACGGGTTGACGCCGTTCATCGGTGCGGGTCTCGGCGCGGCCTACAACCAGACCAGCGGCGTGCACGGCATCGCTCCCAACAACTTTAGCCCGCCCAACACGATGACCGGCGTGTTCTCCGATCAAGGCAAATGGAACGTCGCCTGGGCACTGCATGCCGGCGTGGCGTGGGACGTCAATTCCCGTCTGAAGCTGGAAGCGGCGTATTCGTTCCAGGATCTCGGCGGCGCCAAGATGCTGGAAACGGCCTGCTACAATGGTACGTCGTGCGGCACGTTTACGCCGGAGCAGTATTCGATCAAGAAGATCACCACCAGCGACTTCCGCATCGGCGCACGTTGGCTGTTCGATCAGCCGGCCCCGGCCATGGTCTCCTATCCGGTGGTGGCGAAGAACTGAGTCTGCCGTGGGGAACCGTCCGCCCGGCGCGGCGGGCGGGACGAGCAAGATCTGTCAAGCGGCGCGGTCCTCACCAGGGCCGCGCCGTCTTGCTGTCGCCTCCGGGGACGTGTGGCGACTGCCTAATCCGCGAGCAGATGCCGCGAAATATTGCGGTCGGCGTTATTCCTCCGTTGCATCTCGGTCGCGATTCGGCTAGGAGCGACGGCGGGACACCCCTCCCCACCGGGGGGCGCCCATCTGAAAGGATGGACCATCATGACGACCATACCCCGCCCGGGCGCCAAGCCCGTAAACCCCCATTTTTCCTCTGGACCTTGTGCGAAGCGCCCCGGCTGGACCGTGACGGCGCTCGAAGGGGCGTTCGTGGGCCGTTCGCACCGCTCCAAGCCCGGCAAAGCCAAGCTGGCCGAAGCGATCACGCTGACCCGTGAGGTGCTCGGCGTGCCGGCGGACTACCGCATCGGCATCGTGCCGGCGTCCGACACCGGCGCTGTCGAAATGGCGCTGTGGTCGCTCCTCGGCGCCCGCCCGGTCGACATGCTGGCGTGGGAATCGTTCGGTGAAGGTTGGGTCACCGACGTCGTCAAGCAATTGAAGCTCGACGCCCGCATCATCAAGGCGCCTTACGGCGAGTTGCCCGATCTCACCTCCGTCGACACCAAGACCCGCGACGTGGTGTTCACCTGGAACGGCACGACCTCCGGCGTGCGCGTGCCGAACGCCGACTGGATCGCGGCCGACCGCGAAGGCCTGGCGATCTGCGACGCCACTTCGGCGGCTTTCGCGCAGGACCTCGACTGGCCGAAGCTCGATGTCGTCACGTTCTCCTGGCAGAAGGCGCTCGGTGGCGAGGCGGCGCACGGCATTCTCGTGCTTTCGCCGCGTGCGGTCGAGCGGCTCCTCACCTACAAGCCGGCCTGGCCGCTGCCGAAGATCTTCCGCATGACGTCGGGTGGCAAGCTGATTGAGGGTATTTTCGTCGGCGAGACGATCAATACGCCGTCGATGCTGGCGGTCGAGGACTATCTCGACACGTTGGGCTGGGCGAAGCGCCTCGGCGGGTTGAAGCCCCTAATCGCGCGCGCCGATGCCAATGCCAAGGCGATCGCCGACTGGGTCGCCAAGACCCCTTGGGTCGATTTCCTCGCCAAGGATCCGGCCATCCAGTCGAACACCTCGGTCTGCCTCGTCATCACTGACAAGGACCTCAGCCCCGAGGCCTCCGCGGACGTGGCCAAGAAGATCGTCAGCCTCGTCGAGAAGGAAGGCGCCGGCTTCGATTTCGGCTCCTACCGCGACGCGCCGGCCGGCCTTCGCATCTGGTGTGGAGCGACCGTCGAAGCTGCCGACGTGGCACTTTTGACCCAGTGGATCGATTGGGCCTACGCCGAAGCCAAGGCAGCTCTGCCCAAGGCAGCGTGACAATCGGCCGTTTCGCTTCCGTCATTGCGAGGGAAGCGCAGCGACCCGAAGCAATCCAGACCCTTGCTCGACAGGCTGGATTGCTTCGCTCCGCTCGCAATGACGGTCTTGCCCTCCTCATCCCACCTCAATTGCTCGGCCGGCTCCGGACAATGATTCCGCGCTGGCCTCGAAGCATCCGGCAAGGACACTGCCATGACCAAGCCTCGCGTACTCATTTCCGACCAGCTGTCCCCCACCGCCGTGCAGATCTTCAAGGATCGCGGCGTCGACGTCGACTACATGCCGAGCCTCGGCAAGGACAAGGAAAAGCTTGCCGAGATCATCGGCAACTATGATGGCCTCGCCATCCGCTCGGCGACCAAGGTCACCGCCAAGCTGCTGGAGAAGGCGACCAACTTGAAGGTGATCGGCCGGGCCGGCATCGGCGTCGACAATGTCGATATCCCGGCCGCCACCAGCCGCGGCATCATCGTGATGAACACGCCGTTCGGCAATTCGATCACCACGGCCGAACACGCCATCGCGCTCCTGTTTGCGCTCGCCCGCGAACTGCCGGCCGCCGACGCCTCCACCCAGGCCGGCAAGTGGGAGAAGAACCGCTTCATGGGCGTCGAAGTGACGGCCAAGACGCTCGGCATCATCGGTTGCGGCAATATCGGTTCGATCGTCGCCGACCGGGCCGTGGGCCTCAGGATGCGGGTGATCGCCTACGATCCGTTCCTGTCGGCCGGCCGTGCCGTCGAGTTGGGCGTGGAGAAGGTCGAACTCGACGATCTTCTGAAGCGTGCCGACTTCATCACCCTGCACACGCCGTTGACCGAGAAGACGCGCAACATTCTGTCGGCCGAGGCGATCGCCAAGACCAAGAAGGGCGTCCGCATCATCAATTGCGCCCGCGGCGGCCTCGTCGACGAAGTGGCCCTCAGGGCGGCGCTCGATTCCGGCCATGCAGCCGGCGCGGCATTCGACGTGTTCGTCGAGGAACCGGCGACCGCGAATGTGCTGTTCGGCCATCCGAAGGTCATCGCTACGCCGCATCTCGGCGCTTCGACGGCAGAAGCGCAGGAGAACGTCGCCCTGCAGGTGGCCGAGCAGATCTCCGACTATCTGATGAAGGGCGCGGTGCTGAACGCGCTCAACATGCCGTCGATCACGGCGGAAGAGGCGCCGCGGCTCACCCCCTTCGTCAAGCTCGCAGAACTGATCGGCTTGTTCGCCGGCCAGTTGACCGATTCGACCATCAAGGCGGTGCGGCTCGAGTACGAGGGTGAAGTGGCCGGCCTCAATACGCGCGCGTTGACCGCCGCGGCGCTGGCCGGCGTGTTGAAGCCCTCGCTCGAAACGGTGAACATGGTGTCGGCGCCGGCCATGGCCAAGGAGCGCGGTCTGCACGTGGAAGAGGTCCGAAGTGACAACGGCGGCACCTTCGACAGTCTGTTCCGCCTCACCGTGAAGACCGACACGATGGAGCGCAGTCTGGCTGGGACCGTCTTCTCCGACGGCAAGCCGCGGATCGTCGAGATCAAGGGCATCCAGCTCGACGCCGAGTTCCAGCCCTCGATGCTCTATGTCACCAACAAGGACAAGCCGGGCTTCATCGGCCGGCTCGGGACGCTCCTCGGCGAAAAGGGCATCAATATAGCCACCTTCGCCCTCGGCCGCACGGGTCCGGGCGAGGATGCGATCGCGCTCGTCGGCATCGACGGTCCGGCGGATGCGGCAGTGATCGCCGAGGTCTCCCACCTGCCGAACGTCATCCAGGCGAAGCCGCTGCGGTTCTGAGGGCGGCAGATCGGCAATCGGATTTAGACATTGAGAGGGCGGCAGCGATGCCGCCCCTTTTGCGTCTCGTTCGCTGCCACGATGTCATCGCGAGGCGAAGACCCGCCGGCCGCAAATCTCCCGGAAACTGAAGATCGACCGGGGATGACATCTTGTCGCGAATGTTGCTCACGGACATGCGTCGGTGCCCACTGCCGACCTACTTCCGTTGCGACCAGACGATGCCGCCGATGACCAGGGCGAGTGCCGTCATCTGGTACCAGCCGAACGGCTCGCCGAGCACCCATACGGCCAGCGCCGCACCGAATACCGGCACCAGATTGACGAAAATGCCGGCGCGGCTGGCGCCGATCGCCTCGACGCCGCGGATGAAGAAGATCTGGGAGAGGACCGAGGGGAACAGCGCCACGTAGGCGATGATCAACCAACCCTGGGACGTCGGCCAATAGCTTTGTCCGGCGGCGATCTCGATGCCCAACAGCGGCAGCGACAGCAGTGCGGCGAAGAAGGCCAGCATCGAGAACATGGCCAGCGCACTCACCTGCGGCCGGCGCACCAGGGCGACGGTGTAGGCGGCATAGCAGCCGCAGGCCAGGATCATCAGCACGTCGCCGAAAGCGAAACGCAAGTGGAAGATGGTGGCGAGTTCGCCCTTCGACGCGATTAGCGCCACGCCGAGGAGCGTCACGGTGACGCCGAGCGCCTGCGTCGTGGTGACGGCGGTGCCATAGGCGAGGAGGCCGCCCAGGAGCACGAAGACGGGGATGGCGCCCTGCAGGATCGTCAGGTTGACCGCCGTGGTCGAATAGGCGCCAAAGTACAGGAGCGCGTTGAAGCCCAGAAACCCGACGCCGGCGACGGCGGCGAGATAGGGAAGTCTGGTCCGGATGACCGGCCAGTCCGCGACGACCTGCCGGCGTGCAGTGACGATGACGATCAGGCCGGAGAGGATCCAGCGGGTCAGGCTCAACGTCATCGGCGAAACATGACCGATGGCGAGTCGGCCGGCGACGGCATTGCCGCCCCAGAACAGCGCCGCCAGCGCCAGCAGCAGGTAGGGATGGCCGGCCGGCGACCGGATGTCGGTGACACGCTCGGACGGCATGAATTCGGTTTCTCCCCAGGCCTCGCCGGGGTCCTATAGCAAGCGGCCATGCCAATGGCACGCGGTATTCCGCATGCGCATGTCTGATGTCGCTGACATTTTTGCCGAAATCGCCCTGGCTCGGCGGCGGATGCGCGAGGGCTGCGCAGGCAGCGCCTCAAGCGGCGCAGCGGTCGCTGTTGGCGAGGGATACGGCGTGGGATGCGCCGGCGAGCTCGGCGGCAAGGCGGATCTGCGAGGCGGCGATCACGCGGTTGCGGCCGGAGTCCTTGGCGGCATAGAGCGCATGGTCGGCGCGCTGCAGCAGTTGGGCGAGACAATCCTTCGCGCCGGCTTCGGCGACGCCGAAGCTCGCCGTGACGAACTGCGGGCTGCCATCGCAGCGGAATTCCGTCTGGCCGAATTCGCAGCGGAGGCTATTGGCTTCGATCACCGCCTCGGCCTCGTTTCGGCCGACGGTGAGGACGGCGAACTCCTCGCCGCCGAGCCGGCCGGCGAGCGCTCCATTGCGCCCGATGAGCGAGCCGAGTTGCTGGATGACCTGATCGCCGGCATCGTGGCCGAACCGGTCGTTGACGCGCTTGAAGTGGTCGATGTCGATCATGATGGCGCTGACGGGTGTGTGTCTGTCCTTGGCGCAATCGAAGGCGGTCGACGCCTGCTCGATGAAGGCGCGCCGATTGAGGATACCGGTCAACCCGTCGCGGGTGGCGAGCATGATCAGCTCGCGCTGGGCCGACAGCCAGCGTTCGGCCGCCCTCAGCCGTGCCGACAGTTCGTAAGGGTTCGGCGGCTTGGAAATGAAGTCGTCGGCGCCGGAATCGAGCGCTTCGCTGAGCCGCCGATGGTCGTGGCTCGATGACATGGCAATGACATAGAGCTGTCTGCACTGGTTGGCTAGCGTGCGCGCCTGCCAGCACAGTTCCAGCCCGCCGATACCCGGCAGTTCCAATGCAGTGACAACCAGTTCGAGCGTCTCGTCGGTCTTCAGCCGCTCGAGGGCCTCGGCTCCGTCCTGAAACGCAACGACGGAATGCCCGCATTGCTCGAGCAATGCGGTCATGATTTTGAGGCCAAGGCGACTCGGCTCAACAAGAACTATTCGCATTTCCTGCTAACAGACGGCCGTTTTCCCCCAACGACCGCTCCCCCATGCCACGACCCTAGTTGGAAGTCCTTACGATTCCGTTCAAATTAGCTACAAGGCCGAAGCGTGGCACCGTCCGGACATGTTCCCGACAAAAAGCCGGATCAGACCGTCCGATGATTATGCCGAACGGGTCGGTCGGCGCGCAAAGACAGCGGTTGCGCTGTGTCTGCGGTGGCCGACACCTGGGGCTCGTGCCCTCATTTCAGTGCCAAGACGTCAACGACTTTCAAAGGGAGATACGCATGTTCAGATCCATCGCGGTTTCAGCGCTCGCCCTCGCGAGCGGCGCAGTGCAGGCCGCCGACATTTCGGGCTCCTCCAAG
>JARLIT010000075.1 GCA_031291575.1 Ancalomicrobiaceae bacterium | reverse complement strand
GAATTGATCAACCGTCTGCCCACCGTGCTCGATTCAGGCGAGATCGTGCTCTACTTCCAGCCGATCGTCCATGCCGCGACCGGCCGATGCACATCCGCGGAAGCGCTGTTGCGCTGGCGCCATCCGACATTCGGCATGGTGACGCCCGAGAGGGTCATCGAACTCGCCGAGGAAAGCCGGCTGATGCCGCGGCTCGGACACTGGATCCTCAAGCGGGCGCTCGCCACGGTCGCCGGCTGGCCGGCCCACATGGGTGTGGCGGTCAATCTGTCCGCCACCCAGTTCCGCGAAGAGGGGTTTGCCGACAGCGTCCTGGCGGAGATCGCCGAGGCGGGTGTCGCGCCGGAGCGGCTGGAGCTGGAACTGACCGAGACGCTCCTGTGCGACGATGCGGCGGTCGCCACGATCAAGCGCTTGCGCTACCAGGGTGTGCGTTTCTCGCTCGACGATTTCGGCACCGGTTACGCCTCGATGTCCTACCTTCTGCGCTTCCCCTTCGACCGGGTGAAGATCGACCGCTCCTTCATCTCCAACGTCGATATCCGTACCGACCGGCGCATCATCGTCGAGGCGGTTGCCGGCCTTGCCGACCGGCTGGGGCTGGAAGTGGTGGCCGAAGGCGTCGAGACCGAGGGAGAACGGCGCATCGCGCAGTCGGTCGGCTGCGGCTTCCTGCAGGGCTATCTTTTCGGCAGGCCGATGCCGAACGCGGACTTCCTGACATTCCTGAAGCGCTGAGCCAGGCGCATCCCAGCCTCATTGCTGCCCGGGGCTTGCCCTCCGCCGCCGTCGCCTCTACCGAATAGCGAATGGGACAAAGGGTGATTCCGCCGGGATCCGGCGATGACGATACGCCCGGTGGCGAAGTGCTGCCGGTCAACCTGCGCGAGGCGCTCGAAGAGCGTTATCTCGCCTACGCTCTGTCGACCATCATGCACCGGGCGCTGCCCGACGTGCGCGACGGGCTGAAACCCGTACATCGGCGCCTCTTGTATGCCATGCGCGAGCTTCGGCTCGACCCCACTGCAGGGTTCAAGAAGTGCGCCCGCGTCGTCGGCGACGTCATCGGCAAATACCATCCGCACGGCGACCAGTCGGTCTACGAGGCGATGGTTCGGCTGGCGCAGGATTTTGCCCAGCGCTATCCGCTGGTCGATGGTCAGGGCAATTTCGGCAATATCGACGGCGATAGCGCCGCGGCGATGCGCTACACCGAAGCGCGCATGACCGATGTCGCGGCGTTGATCCTCGAAGGGCTCGACGAAGACGCCGTCGACTTCCGCCCGACCTATGACGGCTCGGAGGACGAACCGGTCGTGCTGCCGGGGGCTTTCCCGAACCTTCTCGCCAACGGCTCGTCGGGCATCGCCGTCGGCATGGCGACATCGATCCCGCCGCACAACGCCTATGAGCTGTGCCAGGCGGCGCTGAAGCTGATCGCCATTCCGGATACGCCGATCGAAGCGCTGATGGAATTGGTCCAGGGCCCGGATTTCCCGACCGGCGGCATCATCGTGGAGAGCCGTGCGGCGATCCTGGAGGCCTATCGCACCGGCCGCGGCGGCTTCCGCGTCCGGGCCCGCTGGCACCAGGAGGAGCAGGGCCGCGGCACCTGGGTCGTCATCGTCACCGAGATCCCCTATGCGGTCGCCAAGAGCCGGCTGATCGAGAAGCTCGCCGACCTGATCAACGACAAGAAGCTGCCGCTCGTCGACGACATCAGAGACGAGTCGGCCGAGGACGTGCGCATTGTCATCGTGCCGAAGAGTCGCAACGTCGAGCCCGGGCTGATGATGGAGAGCCTGTTCAAGCTTTCCGAACTCGAGAGCCGCGTACCGCTCAATATGAACGTCCTCAGCCGCGGCCAGGTTCCGAACGTGCTCGGGCTCAGGGACGTCCTGAAGGAGTGGCTCGAACACCGCAAGGACGTGCTCGTCCGCCGCTCCACGCACCGTCTCCAGCAGATCGAGAAGCGGCTCGAAATCCTCGGCGGCCTCCTCGTCGCCTATCTGAACCTCGACGAAGTCATTCGCATCATCCGCTATGAGGATGATCCGAAGGCGGACCTGATCAAGGCGTTCGCGCTGACCGAGGTGCAGGCCGAAGCCATCCTCAACATGCGGCTGCGGAACTTGAGGAAGCTTGAGGAATTCGAGATCCGCAAGGAGCACGATGAGCTGACCAAGGAGGCGGCGTCGATCCGCGAACTCCTCGGCTCAGATGACAAGCAGTGGAAGGTGGTGGCGCACGAAATCCGTGACATCGCCAAGCGCTTCGGCCCGGACACCCCGCTGGGCCGCCGCCGTACAACCTTCGCCGACGCGCCGGAACACGCCAACGAGGACATGAAGGAAGCGATGATCGAGCGCGAGCCGATCACCGTGGTGGTGTCGCAGAAGGGCTGGATCCGCGCGATGAAGGGCCATATCGACGATCTGTCGCGGCTCGACTTCAAGCAGGACGACCGGCTGAAGATTGCGTTCAAGGCCGAGACCACCGACAAGATCATCGTGTTTTCGACCGGCGGGCGGTTCTTCACGCTCGAAGCCTCGAAACTGCCGGGCGGACGCGGTGCCGGCGAGCCGATCCGCATCCAGGTCGACATGGATCAGGACCAGGACATGTTGGCGGTATTCGTGCACCATCCGGATCGGCGCCTCTTGGTGGCGACGAAGGCCAGTCGAGGCTTCATCATTGCCGAGAGCGAGGTCGTCGCCCAGACCCGCAAGGGCAAGCAGGTGTTGAACGTGGCGGTCGGCGATGAGGCGCGCCTGTGCATCGAGGTGCCGCCCGGATCGACCCATCTCGCCAGCATCGGCGACAACAGAAAGTTCCTGGTCTTCCCGCTCGAGCAGATCCCGGAGATGCAGAAGGGCGCCGGTGTCCGCCTGCAGCGCTTCAAGGACGGCGGCATCGCCGATGTGAAGCCCTTCGTTGGCAGCGACGGACTGACCTGGACGTCGTCCTCGGGAGCGAGCTTCACCCGCTCGCTCGCCGAACTGAAGGAATGGCTCGGCAACCGCGGCGACGCCGGCCGGCTGCCGCCGCGCGGCTTCCCGGCCTCCAACCGCTTCGACAACGGCTGACCTTCGGTCAAAGGACAAAAAGAGAGCGATCCGGCGGGGCGGCCGTGATCGCTCTTTCAGTTAGGACGGTCCGGCTCAGGGGGGGAAGCCGGCGTCGAAAGGGGAGGCGAAAAGGGGAGGGCGTCAGCCGTCCGCCCCTGTCAAACATCCGACAACGCCGAACGCCCTGGTCAGCTTGCAAATCACGGGGCCTTCGCAACGGTCGGGAGCGGTGGCCGTCCGGGGCGCTCCCCAGAGGCCATCGGGCCCTTGGTCAGTCGCAGATCCGGCGCCAGTAGCGCTCGCCGTTGGAGCGCTCGTAGAGCACCCTGTGGCAGTTGTAATAGGGGCGCTCATACACATAGTCATCGTCGTAGTAGGCGGGGCGCTGCGAGGCGATGATGGTGCCGAGGGCGATACCGCCGATGATGCCGGCAGCGATGCCAGGACCGGCGTTATAGTGGTGGCCATAGTAATGCC
The DNA here is from genome assembly GCA_031291575.1 of Ancalomicrobiaceae bacterium. Classification (GTDB taxonomy): domain Bacteria; phylum Pseudomonadota; class Alphaproteobacteria; order Rhizobiales; family Ancalomicrobiaceae; genus CAIYYN01. Next base: position 44,668 of record JARLIT010000075.1, on the reverse strand, counting down.
GGTAATAAGCTTCGGCCGGAGCCGAGGTGCCGACGGCAGCAGTTGCGACCACTGCGGCGACGGCGAACGAAGCGATGAGTTTGGTCATCATGGCTTTGCCTTCCAGGGTTGGGAGCCGGCGCCCGGATCGGCGCGCTCCTCGTGTTTCGATGCTGAAACACTAGCAATCCCCGCATGCACGGTGCCTGAGTAGTGTGTTCAGAATTCGTTCATGCGCGCATATTTCGTCACGCACGCCTCGAGTCGGGCCGGCAAATGCTCGGCCTTCCGAGGAAAATTGCCGCGGGCGGCGAAAGGACGATATATGTTCACGAATTCGTAATCGAGGCGTGCCGATCGGCCGGCGTGCAACGGTTCGCCCGGGTTGGGGTGGTCGGGCCGGCACGTAGCGCTGGCTGGCTACGATGCCAGGATCGGATCCTGCGGAGCGCTTCTGCGCGGCGGGCAGCCGTTCCCTGCGCGGAAATGCGGACATATATCAACAGAGGGCGCCTTGGTGATTCCATGAGGCGTACCGCGTCTGCTGAAGGACGAGCGTCGCAGCCAGTCCGGGCCGGCGCTTCGGGCATCCAGGTCAAGGGAGAGGTCAATGGCCGTCGTCTTCATTACCGGCGCGAACCGGGGCATCGGTCTGGCGCTGACGTGGGGCTTCGCCGACCGCGGCGATACCGTGCTGGCCGCCGTGCGTGCGCCGGACAAGGCGCCCGACCTCAAACGAATGGCGGCCATGCCGGACAAGCATATCGAGATTCTGACCCTCGACGTCACCGATGCCGCTTCGATCGCCGCCCTCAAGGCGACGCTCGGCCAGCGGCCGATCGACATCCTCGTCAACAATGCCGGAGTGATCGGTCCTGAGCACCAGACACTCGCCGACATGGACTACGACGGCTGGCTGACGACGCTTGAGGTCAACACGCTCGGGCCGTTCCGCGTCCTGCAGGCGCTCCTCGACAATCTGAAAGCGGCAGGCAATGCCTATGTAATGACGATCACCAGCCGGATGGCATCGTTTGCCTCCTCGCGCGGCTCCGACCGGCTCGCCTACCGGGCCTCCAAGGCGGCGACCAACAAGGTGATGCAGTCGGTTGCCAGCGATCTCGCGGCGATGAACATCGCCGTCGCCGTCGCGCATCCAGGCTGGGTGCAGACTGGGATCGGTGGCCGCAACGCGGATATTTCGGCTGAACAGAGCGCAGCCGGCCTCATCCATGTCATCGACCGGATGTCGATCATCCACTCGCCGCGTTTCGTGAACTACGACGGCTCCAGCATCGCTTGGTAACTGGCAAAGCGCAGCTGCCGCCGAACCCAATATTGCTGACAAAATATTGAATTGTTTCGCTGATCGGGAGTTTTTCGCGATGCGGCCGGCATTCGAGCTTTCGTGACGGATCGCAGGCCCGGTTCGTCTCCACAGCGCCGGCGAATTCGCACTATGTGCTTAAGCCTGAAAGAAAAATCGGGCCCAAGATGGGCCCGAAGGTGCGTAGTGGAGGGAGGAATACGCAAAACATAGCCGTAATATCTTTATATTTAGTGAGTCGGTCTAGAGCAAAAGAGGTTCTGTGCTCTCAGGCGTTGGTTTGCCGGTTGCGTGTTGCCAAAATGCCCGCATCCATGCGGCCGCGACGGCATGGCTGCCGACGACGCTGGATTTGCGGGAAGGGGCTGTGACGGAGGAGCCGAGCGCCGCTGGTCGTGGCGTGCGTCAGACGGCGGCCTTGCGCACGCGTGGCGAGTTGGCCTCGTCCGACGGCAGATCGGTGCGGCGCAGCCGGTTAGTGACGTCGGCGACCGGCTCGGGCCGCGCGAAGAGATAGCCCTGGCCGATCTCGCAGCCGGCCGCCTTGAGAAATTCCAGCTGCTCGGTCGTCTCGATGCCTTCGGCCACGCTGCGCTTGCCGAGTTTGCGCGACAATTCCAGCACCGCCATGATGATCTGTTCCGAGCGACGGTCCCGGCCGATGCCGGCGATGAAACTCTTGTCGATCTTGAGTTCATCGAAGGGAAAGTCGCGTAGGTGCACCAGCGAGGCGAAGCCGGTGCCGAAATCGTCAAGCGAGATCGACATGCCGCAGGCGCGGAAGCGGATGACGTTGGCGAGGATCTCGTCGGACTTGCGGGTGAGGAACACGTCCTCTGTCACTTCGACGGCGAAGTCATGGTAGCGAAGGCCATATTTGCGAATGGTCTCGGCCAGCATCTGCCAGCCATCCGGCCCGATCAGAAGCGTTTCGGGTAGGTTGATCGCCACTGCGCCGGGGGTGAATCCGGCATCGATCCACGCCCTCAGGTCCCGTCCGGCGCTGTCGATGACGGCGCGCGACATGGCACCGATGAGTTGCGGCGTGTCGAGAAGGTGCAGGAAGCGAGCGGGCGGCAGGATACCGAGTTCGGGGTGTCTCCAGCGCACCAGCGCTTCGAAGCCGACGCTGCGACCGGTCGTCAGTTGGATCTTCGGCTGGTAGAAGACGACGAATTCGTCCCGGTCCGCCGCCTGTGCCAGCGCCGCCGTCATGCGGTTCTGTTCCAGCCGGTTGGCGAGTGAGGATTCGGAGAACAGCACGGTGGTATTGCGCTTGGCCTTGGCGGTATAGAGCGCGAGATCGGCCAGTCTCAGAAGCCCGGCGTCGTCACGGGCGTGCTGCGGCGCGAGCGCGCCGCCGATGCTGGCCGAAACCTGGATCTGCGCGCCACCGCAGTCGAAGGGCTGCGCGATGACTGCGGCAGCGTCTTCCGCGGTGCGCTCAACGTCGGCGGGCTCGCTGACGTCGGGGATGAGCACGGCGAACTCGTCGCCGCCGAGCCTGGCGATGGAACGGGCCGTCGGGAACGATCGCCGGAGCACGGTCGCGACACGGCCGAGCACCGCATCGCCGGCCGCTTGGCCGTAGCTGTCGTTGATTGACTTGAAGTGGTCGAGATCGACGATCAACAGCGCAAATCCGGCGCCGGAAGCGGCATGGAGCGTGAATTCATCGCCCAGGGCGGCCTTGAAGGCAGCGCGATTGACGAGCCCGGTCAGCGGATCGGTATACGTGAGGGTGGCCAGCCGATCCTCGATGCTGATCGACTTGTCGTGCTCTGCCTTCAGCTTGCGGAGCAGCGGCCGGAACAGGAACAGGCTGATGATCACCAGCGTGGCCGCCATCAGCAGGAGAATCCAGGCGGTGAATGTGGCCGTCGCGGCGATGCCGATATTGCTGCGATCGCGGGCGTCGCGGATCACGTCCTCGAACTGGCGGCTCAACAATGTGTCGGTGGTGAGCTCGATCGGACCGGCGTAGCGATAGCGCTGCTGCAGCTCGTCGGGGGACGTGGTGAGGAAGGCTTCGACGCGATCGAGAAACGACGCGATGCGGTTGACCAGTGCGTAGCGCTCGCGTTCGATTGTGTCGTTCTGCGAACTCAACCGTTCGAGGATGTTGGCCGCCAGCTCGCGATGCAGCCTCTCGAGTTCGCGACCCCGGGCGCGGATGTCAGCTATGTCGTGCCTGGCAATGTCCATCATCGGCGGCAACACGATCGGCGCCTTGGCCGGAGCCTCGGCGGCGTTGAGGATCGCCCGTGTCTGGTCGGACAGATGGTGCATGCGCACCATCTGGTTGCCAGCGAGATAGCTGATGTTCTGCAACAGCGACTGGCGATCGAGGGCAACCGTCACCGTCAGGTAGGTGGCGCAGATCAGAAACGTCAGAATGGCCGTCAGATGAACGTGATAGCGGCCGATCGAGTGGATGTAGTGGTCGATCGAGCCGAGATGGGCCGTGCCGCGATGGCTCGCTGGCGCTTCGCTGCCGGCCGACGCCGGCTTGGAGAGGGGGACGTCGGATGCGGGTAGGATTGGGCTGGCTTCCGTCGGATCGCTGCGAGCTGCGCTGGAAGACGAGGGCTCGTCTGCCACCGTCCGCCCGACCGGCGCAGAACTGGGCGATGTCGAGTCTTGGCTCGGCTGAGCGTGCGTCGCCGCCGATGCATTCACGTGATCTGCAACTAACGGAGGTGCTAGGTGCAGTCCGGCAACGTGCTCCGACATTCCCTGCTCCCACCCGTCATACGTCGCTTCTCTTCCTACCGGACTGAAATTCGTGCATCGTGCTATCCACGTGTTGAGGTATTTCAAAAATACGCATGTATAGATGAGGGCGAGAGGTCGAGGGCGCGTAGCGTTACGTGTTTTCAAAATTGGTAAGTCGAAACGATTTAGGTTGAGTTAACAGGTAATGTGCGACGAGAAGCCTCGTTGGCATTTATTGGCAAATTGATCGACTTTCATATTTCACATTATCGATATAAGTGTCGGCTGACAGCTCGGGTATCTTGTGTATAAAGTTATGGTAATATGCAGCAAAGCAGGTATATCTATCAGAGATAGTGCGCGCTTGCGACTAGAAAACCTGATGGCGAGCGGTGCAGCCGCTCTTTTTCTTTGATCGGGGCGCCTTTCCGGAAGGCGATCAGCGCACATTTACTTGCGTGACGACGGGAAAAATCAGGCTCTCCCTCCGGCCTTGCGATCACTGGTATAGTCGCCACAACTGCTCGCCTGCCATGCGCGCGACGCAACCGGCCTGACGGCTTCACCACTCGCGCACCCACCCGGGCGCCGACAGGTATTCGAGCGGCTGGAAACGGCGCTTGTAGTCCATCTTGCGCGAGCCATCGACCCAATAGCCGAGATAGACGTAGTCGAGCCCCAGTTCCTGGGCGCGCCGCACGTGGTCGAGGATCATGAAGGTGCCGAGGCTGCGGTGGTCGTGGCGCGGATCGTAGAACGAGTAGACCATCGACAGTCCGTCGGCGAGAACGTCGGTCAGCGAGCATCCGAACAGCGGTCCGGCGCCGCGTCCATTGATGGCCGTGTCCGGCCCGCGCCGGCGATACTCGATGACGCGCGTCTCCACGTGCGTATCCTCGATCATCATGGCGTAGTCGAGCACCGACATGTCGGCCATGCCGCCGTCCGAGTGCCGGCTGTCGAGATAGCGGCGGAACAGGGAATACTGCTCGGCGGTCGGCGTGTGGGCGAGGTTCGTGCCGATGAGATCGTCGTTGAGCTTCACGACGCGCCGGAACGAGCGTGTCCAGTCGAACTCGGCAACGACGATGCGGACCGAGACGCAGGCGCGGCAGCCGTCGCAGGCTGGGCGATAGGCAATGTTCTGGCTGCGGCGGAAACCGCCCTGGGTAAGAAGATCGTTGAGCTGCGAGGCCCGCTGGCCGATCAGGTGCGTGAACACCTTGCGCTCCTGCCGCCCGGCCAGATAGGGGCAGGGCGCCGGCGCCGTCAGATAGAATTGCGGAGCATCGACAGGGTGTTGGGTCATAAGGCGTCCGGCAGCGCGCCGCCCGGTCGGGTGGCCGTAGCGTTCGGTGCGACGATCTTGGCTACGATAATATAGGGCGGCGGGCGAAGGAAAGGGCGATCAGCGGCGCACAGGCGTCAGGTCTGGTTGGATCGACGCCGGGGGAGCCCGCCTCATGGCCGATCCTCCCGTTCCTCGATCGCCCGGCGCGTGCCCATCAGGCCCTCGGGCCTGAGCACCAGGAAGACGATCATCAGCGTGAAGATGACGCCATCGCGCCAGACGATCGGCTCGTAGGCCGACCAGAAAGCCTCGGTGAGGCCGATGATCAGACCGCCGAGCACGGCGCCCGGCAGGGATCCGACGCCGCCCACGATCGCGGCAACCAGCGCCTTGAGGCCGACCGTCGTGCCCATGGCGAAGCTGGTGCCGCCGAAATGCAAGGTCAACACCGCACCGCCGAGGCCGGCAAGTGCAGAGGCAATCGCGAAGCTGGCGATGATCACGCCGCGAGCGTCGACGCCGAGGAGGCCTGCCATCTTGCGGTCGTCGGCGACGGAGCGCCAGATCCGGCCATAGCGTGTCAGCCGCATGGCGGCGATGAGCGCGACGACGACGATCGCCGTGCAGGAAGCAACGGCGAGCTGCATCGTCGTCGCCACCACTTCGAACGATCCGCCGGCCAGGATATGCGGCTCGGCCAGCACCGGGTTGAGCCAGAGTTCGTGCACTCCTTGCGCCCGCGCCAGAAACTCCTGCAGCACGACCGCCAGGCCGATGGTGGCGACGAGCAGCGGCTGCGACGATCTCCCGACCAGCGGCACGAACACGGTCTTGCCGATCCAGCTGCCGCTCGCCGAGGCAAAGGCGACAGCGGCGAGAAGGGCGAGCGGAAGCGCTGCGCCAGCCGCCGGCAACCCAAGCCCGAGGGCGAAGGTGACGCCGAGGAACGCCCCGTAGGCGCCGAGCGTGGCGATGTCGCCGAAGGCCAGGTTGATGCGGTTGGTCAGTCCGTAAACGAGGCTGTAGGCGAGCGCCAGCAAGGCGTAAAGCGCGGTCGACGGCGCGGCATTGACAAACTGCTGCAGGAAATAGCCGGCCGCCGGACCGAGCGTGACGAAGCCTTTGAGCGCCGCCTCGCCAGTCCGCTTCGTCCGCAAAAGCGCCTCAGACTGCGCCTCGAGATCGGTCAGCCAGCGATGATTGATGAGGTCGAGCCGCGTCTGCGACATCGGCCCGTCCTGCGTCACGACGTCGCGCAGCCAGTCCTTGTGCTCGTCGAAGCCGGTCCCGGAGAAGCGGCAGGCGATGCTCCGCTCGATCGTCCCGCTGGCCGCGGCGGCCTGGGCCGGCTCGCCTTCTGCCGCGTCGCTCTCGGCTGTGGTGCGATAGGCGATGACGACGCGGTCGACCGTCGTCGCGTCCGGCATGATCTTCACGACCGTGACCGGCGTGCCCGGCGGCTCCACGACGGAGATCAGGCTCATGCAAATGTTGGTCTGGCGCGCGTCGATGCCGCCGCAACTCGCCAGAACCGCCGAGGCGATGAGGACAATCAGAGCGGTGAGAAGGCTGCTCCGTCGCCTCATCTTTCGTTTTTGAGGCGCTCGGCGATCATCGGGGCGAAGTAGGTGAGGATCCCGTCCGCCCCGGCGCGCTTGAAGGCGACGAGGCTCTCGTAGGCGGCGCGCTCGAGATCGAGCCACCCGTTCAAGCCGGCAGCCTGGATCATCGCGTACTCGCCCGAAACCTGATAGGCGAACGTTGGCACGCGAAACGTCTCCTTCAGCCGCCAGAGGATGTCGAGATAGGGCATGCCGGGCTTCACCATGATCAGGTCGGCGCCCTCGGCGAGATCGAGTTCGGCCTCGCGGATCGCCTCGTCGCCGTTTGCCGGATCCATCTGATAGGTGCGCTTGTCGCCCTTCAACGTCTTCGCCGTGCCGATCGCGTCGCGGAACGGACCATAGAAGGCCGAGGCATATTTCGCCGAATAGGCCATGATCTGCACGTGCGTGAAGCCGGCCTCGTCGAGCCCGGCGCGGATGGCGCCGACCCGCCCGTCCATCATGTCGGACGGACCGATGATGTCGGCACCGGCGGCGGCCAGCACGATTGACTGTTCGACCAGTTGCGCCACGGTCTCGTCGTTGACGATCTCGTCGCCGACCATCAGCCCGTCGTGGCCGTGGCTCGTATAGGGATCGAGCGCCACGTCGACCATCAGGCCGATGTTGGCGACGGACGCCCGGATCGCCTTCACCGCCCGGCAGACCAGATTGTCCGGATTGAGCGCCTCCGAGCCGACTTCATCGCGCAAGTCGGGATCGGTATAGGGGAACAGCGCGATGACCGGGATCGCCAGATCGGCGGCGCGCTGCGCCTCCTTCACCGCCTCGTCGACGGTCAGGCGGAAGACGCCCGGCATGGACGGAATTGGGTCGCGCCGGCCCTCGCCGTCAACGACGAAGATCGGCCAGATGAGATCGTCGACGCTCAGGCGTGACTCGCGCACCAGGCGCCGCGACCAATCGGTGCGGCGTGTGCGGCGCAGCCGCCGTCCGGCGAGAATGGCGTCGACATCGATCTCCCTTCCGATGTCCTTCGCATGTTTGATGGCATCCATGGTCCTGTGCGCTCCTTGAGCTGAACTTTGCGGCGGACATTAGCGCAAACTCGGCCTGTGTGTCGGGTCTTTTGCGCATGTCTGTATCACTGTTCGCCCCCGCCCCGGACCGATCCGATGCGGCGGCCGATGGCCTCGGGTTGACGCGGATTGTGCCGGCTTCTAATGGTCGATGTTGGGGCAATGAAGCGCGTTCATCGGGGATGCGGGACCATGGGCCGGGGGCGGGCATGTCGAATAGTGGCATCCAGGGACAGCCGCCGCGCCTCAGTTGGTGGAAGCGGGCGTCCGGCCTGCAACTGGCGTTCTCCCGACTGGTTGCGTTCACTCTCCTGGCGGTCGGTCTCATCGAATGGGCCGAACTGATCGGCGCCGTGGAGATCCACAAGGTCTCCTTCTTCAGTCTCAATCTGCAGGCCCAGGCGGGCGAGCTGTTCTTTGCCGTCGCCGACCTCGTCGCTGCAGTCGGCCTTTGGCTCACCGCTGGATGGGGCATCGTGGTGTGGTTCTCTGCCGCCGCCATTCGTATCTGTCGCCACACCGTGTTCGCCTCGAGCTACGGCTGGTCGCCGGTGGAGACGGCGCTCGATATCGGCGCCATCATCCTGTTCCTGCTCCTGGTCGTCTTCGCCCGGCGCGAGCGGCGGCTCGAAAGCGCCCGCCAGCGCGAATCCCGCCGCAGCCTCGGTGCCGACTGAGCTGCGGACTTGGGTCTGTCGGTGCCGGCCGGGCCGTACTGCCCCGCCGGCGAGGGGGGGCGCCGCGGCGGTATAGCCTCGATCCGCCTCAGGGTATGTTCCTATCGCAGATCCGCTATCCCGGCGGATACGAGCCTTCGACCTGTGGAAATCGTCGGCCGCAGCGCCCGCGGCAGCGCCATGACAGTCGCCAAACTGATGAAATCGCGATGTGATTCAAATTTGATCCGGGCGGGGCGGGCGACCCGTTCCCCGGCCTTTGCCGCCGCCAAAGCGACAAATGCGGCAAAGATTATGATGACTCGTTAAGGATGCGACGAGGCACTTCCGATTCACATTTATTTAATAATGGCACTTAATCCGATTTTAGATCGCTCGATGTAGTGTTCAGCTACACACGGCAGCTCAGCTGTCGCAAATAAATAAGAGAACAGCGAGGCGAAATCCAATGCTGAATGCCAAAAAGGCGGTCGAAGCACTTGCGCAGGCGGATGGCGATGCTGCGGTCAAACCGCTCTATCTCGAGGCACTCACTCTCGTCGAGCGTCTGCATCGGCGGCTCCTCGATGTGATCAAGGACGAATTCGACCGCATGGGACGCGACGACGTCAATTCGGTCCAGGCTTTGCTGCTGTTCAACATCGGCGGTGCGGAATTGACGGCGGGAGAGCTCAGGACCCGTGGCTACTACCTCGGTTCCAACGTCTCCTACAACCTGAAGAAACTGGTCGAGTCCGGTTACGTCAAGCACGAACGCTCGCGCATCGACCGTCGCTCGGTGCGTGTCAGCCTGACGGACAAGGGCCGCGAAGTGGCCGATGTGATCGATCGCCTCTACGAGCGCCACATGCGGTCGATCGAGCAGGTCGGCGGCATCGGCCCGGCCGAGTTCCGCGTCCTCAACAAGTCTCTGCATCGCCTGGAGCGTTTCTGGACCGACCAGATCCTCTATCGGCTGTGAGCCTGTAGCGCTCCGTGGACCAAGAAGCGAAGCCGGGCCCCGCCCGGCTTCTTGCGCTTCTGGACGGACCAGATCCTCTATCGGCTGTGAGCCTGTAGCGCTCTATGGAGCAAGACGAGATGCCGGGCCCAGCCCGGCTATTTGCGTTCGGGCGGCGATCACGTTCCCGTGCGCGCGCCCGCTGTCAACGATTTAACATCTTGAATCAGCCACATTACGATGGAATTGGACGGGGGGGCGGCTGTGGCCGCTCCGGCTCGGCTTGGCTTTGCCCGTGGGGTAGGATCGGCCGACCGGAAAGACACAGCGATCCGGGGAATTGAGCCCCGGCAAGCGCGTCTCGACCGGCCTGCGTTGCCGCGGGTCGGCGCCCCGTGTAAACGATCCGGCCGAAGTCCGGCCGCGCCTTGACCGTTGACTGTCTCAAAGAACCCGGAGTTCTCCCCGTGTCGGATGCCGCGAACGTGAAGACCCTGTCGATGTTCAGCCGCCGCGCCCTCCTCGCCGGTACTGCCGCCGCCTGGGGGCTGCAAGCAACTGGCGCGCTGGCCGAGGATCCGATGGTGGATCAGCTGGTGAAGGGTCAGCAGAAGGAATGGCAGGATAAGTTCGACAACGGTGCCGCGACACCGGTCAGCGAACTCAAGTCCGACCATCCGCTGTTGTCGCCGGACACCGCCGGCAACATCGAAGCGGCCATCCCGACCATGCAGGACATCGTCGCCCGCGGCGGATGGCCGAAGGTGCCGGATCGCCAGCGCCTGAAGATCGGCAGCCGGCTCGATGCTGTGGTCAAGCTGCGCCAGCGGCTGACCGTTTCCGGCGACCTGCCGCCGCAGCAGGTCGGGTTCTCCGATATCTTCGATTCCTACGTCGATGCCGCGGTCAAGCGCTTCCAGGTCCGCCACGGTCTGATGACGACCGGCATCGTCGATCAGCCGCTGTTCAACATCATGAATGTGTCGGCCGAGACGCGGCTGCAGCAGCTGGAAACCAACCTTATCCGCGTGCGCTCGATGTCGGGCTTCCTCGGCGACCGCTACGTCTTCGTCAACATCCCGGCGGCCGAACTGGAAGCGGTCGAGGGCGGCCGGGTCGTCGCCCGCCACAATGCCGTGGTCGGCAAGATGGACACGCAGACGCCGATCCTGACCTCCAAGATCCAGGAAGTCACCTTCTATCCCTACTGGAACGTCCCGGTGAATATCATTCGCAAGGACCTCATTCCGGAGATGAAGAAGGATCCTGATTATCTCGCCAAGGAACACATCCGCATCCTCGACAACAAGGGTCATGAAATCCCACCCTCCTCGATCAACTGGGAAACCGACGAGGCGTCGAAATATTGGTTCCGCCAGGATCCGGGCGAGATCAACGCCATGGCGACCATCAAGATCACCTTCCCGAATCCCTACGATGTGTATATGCACGACACGCCGTTCCGGAACCTGTTCGGCGACAACGGCCGCTTCTATTCGCACGGCTGCATGCGCATCCAGAACGTGCGCGATCTCGTCGTCTGGCTGTTGCGCGACACGGCCGGCTGGTCGCCGGAGCAGGTCGATGCCGCCATCGCCTCGGGCAACCATGCCGAAGTGAAGCTGAAGGCGCCGGTGCCGGTCTATACCAACTACATCACTGCCTGGGCGACGCGCGAAGGCGTCATTCATTTCCGTGACGACATCTACGGTCGTGATGGGATCGGCGAATTGGCCCAACTTGCCAATGTGATGGAAGAGTGACGAACGGGCAGCGGTCGCTCGTCGCTACCACAGATCGCCGACCTCACTGGAACTGCGATGATCATCGAGGCGTTCACGCGGGTGTTCGTTGATGCCGATGCGCTTGAGCGCACCAGTAGCTTCTATCAGGAGTTGCTGGGTGGGACGGAAACGCTGCGGTTCACGTATCCGGAAAAGGGGCTTGAGCTCGCCGCGGTGACAGGCGCCGCCTGCTCAATTCTGATCATCGCGGGCGATGCCGAAAGCCGGCGGCCTTACGAGGCAACCCGGCTGACGCTCAAAGTCGGCCGGCTCGAACCGGTCCTCGCCGTCCTTCTGGCAGCCGGCGCCGAGCAGCTGGACGAGATTCGCCAGACGCCTGTCGGGCGCAATATGCGGTTCCGGCATGGGGATGGTCTTGTCGTGGAATACGTCGACCACCGTGATGACTGACGCGGCCGTTCAGCGTTCCGGCTTCTTCTCGCCATCGCTCAATTCGCCGAGGACTGCCTGGAAGTCCTTGGCTTCACGGAAATCGCGGTAGACGGAAGCGAAACGGACGTAGGCGATATCGTCGAGGCCCTTCAGCCCCTCCATCAACAGTTCGCCGATCTGCGCCGAGGTGACTTCGACGTCGCCGAGGCTTTCCAGCTGGCGGACGATGCCGGACACCATGCGTTCAACCTTTTCCGCTTCGACAGGGCGCTTGCGCAGGGCCACCTGCACGGAGCGCACGAGCTTGTCGCGATCGAACGGAACTCGCCGGCCCGAGCGCTTGATGACGGTCAGTTCGCGCAACTGAACCCGTTCGAAGGTGGTGAAACGGCCGCCGCACACCGAACAGACACGCCGACGCCGGATCGCCGTGCCATCCTCGGTCGGGCGGGAATCCTTCACCTGTGTATCGTCACCGGCACAATAGGGGCAGCGCATGAGGCCTCGCTCGGCTGAACCGTGCCTGGAGCCTATCCCTGGTCGTCGAACGGTGTCATCCGACGATCAGGGATAGGCTCCGGCGTCTGCGTCCCGGGGGCATCCCGTTCAAATCGAGCCCGATTCGTGCGGACCGCCCCGGGCGCCGGTTGGTCGGCGTATTTCACGCGTCCGCGGCCCGAATTCAAGGGCTGGACGACAACTTAGCCCGGAAATCCAAATATTGTGCTGCCTGCCGGGACAGCCAAGCGCCTTACACCTTCTGTTGGATCACGCCGAGCCAGCCGAGCCCGCGATAGGTCTCGTACCCCGGCGTCCGGTGAAAGGCGATGAGCTCGCCGGTCGCCGTGCGATAGTGGCCCGACGCCCGACCGTCGGTTGCGATCGTCAGCGTCTCGCTGAGGAGGCCGGCGCTGTCGGAGGCCGCGATCACCCGGCCATGGGCGTCGACCAGCATTACCCGGGTCGTCGCGGCCTCGTGTGGTGCCAGCCGTACGCCACCGACGATGGCGCTCGCCTGCGGTTCCCAATCGAAATGGATGGCAAGCAGTCCGCTGACGGCGCCGTGGGCCTCTCCACCCTCGCGCACCGGCGTGGCGAAGGTTGAGACCTGGGCATCCTTCAACAGCGGCTCGACAGCGATGTCCTCGGCGTGGAAATCGTCGCCCGTCGCCAAGCGGATGGCGGAGCGGAACCAGCTGCGGTCGGCGACGCTTCTACCGGCCACGTCGAAGCGATCGGGGCGACCGTTGGCCAGGACGACGCCGTGGACGTCGATCAGCCAGATGTCGAGGTAGACGGTGTAGGCCCTGAGGATGACACCCAGGCGCTGCGACGCGTGGGTGCAGCGGGCGGCATCGGGGGCTGAAGCCGCTTCGACCACCGCCGCGTCGGTCGCCCACCAGCGCACGTCGCAGCTGCGTTCGTAGAGGTTGCGATCGATGAGCTCGATGGCATTCAGGGCGAGATCGGTCAGCCGGCTTCCCTGGGCGCTCTCGGCCATGGCCTCGGCCAGCCGGGTGAGCCCGCCGATCTCGGCCGCCAACTCGCTCTCGAGCGAATCCGACAGGGTGGTGAACTCGGTCGATATGTCCTTGACCTCGCTGGAGACGACGGCAAAGCCGCGCCCGGCCTCGCCAGCGCGCGCCGCCTCGATGAGGGCGTTGAGTGCCAGGATCTTCATCCGGTGGGTGATGGCGCGAATGGAACCGATCTTGGCGGTCGCGACGCGTTGGGCGGCATTGGAGCGATTGACGATGTCGGAGATCGTGATTTCGGTCTGCGCTGCTGCCGCCATGAGCCCTACCCTCAAGTCGAATCGGCCTGCTGTATTCGCAGATTTAGTTCAAAGATACTTAATAAAGTCCGAATGTCAGTGGGCATCACCTCAACAAGATATTGCTCTGGTAAGGTATTCTCTTCGGAACGGCTGGTCTGGGATCGCGATCTGCCCAAAAGGAAATCATGGCTGGTGAATTGCATACAATATTGCCGATGTCGACACCGCCGACCGGACGCCGAGCGGAATGCGTGCTTTGGGCGGGACGGTCGTCAGTGGTGCGCCAAGTGGCGAAGCGGCCGCGACAAGGCGTGCGAATGGTCCGGAACCTCGGATCGGTCCCCGCAAACGACGAAGGGCCGCACTGTGGCGGCCCTTCGAGCTAGACGGGTGGGACCTGTGGCCGGTCAGCGGTAGATCGGGAAGCGGTGGCAGAGGCTAGTGGCCTCTTCCTTGATGCGCGCCTCGATCTGGCCATCGCCATCCGGGCCGTTCTTCATGATGCCATTGACCACTTCGCCGATCATGCGGCCGATCTGCCGGAATTCCTCCGTGCCGAAACCGCGCGTGGTGCCGGCCGGCGTGCCGAGACGGACGCCGGAGGTGACCATCGGTTTCTCGGGGTCGAACGGGATGCCGTTCTTGTTGCAGGTGATGTGGGCGCGCTTCAGCGCCTTTTCGGTGACATTGCCGGTCGCCTTCTTCGGCCTGAGGTCGACCAGGATCAGATGCGTGTCGGTGCCGCCGGAAACGAGGTCGAGGCCCTGCTCCTTCAGCGATTCGGCCAGCGCCTTGGCATTCGCCACCACGTTGGCCGCATAGGTGCGGAACTCCGGCCTCAGCGCCTCGCCGAAGGCGACGGCCTTCGCCGCGATCACATGCATCAGCGGCCCGCCCTGCAGGCCGGGGAAGACGGCGGAGTTGATCTTCTTGCCGAGATCGACATCGCGCGTGAGGATCATGCCGCCACGCGGGCCTCGGAGCGTCTTGTGCGTGGTCGTCGTCACCACATGTGCATGGTCGAGCGGGTTCGGATGCACGCCGCCGGCAACGAGCCCGGCGAAATGCGCCATGTCGACCATGAAGATCGCCCCGACCTCGTCGGCGATCTGGCGGAACGCCTTGAAATCGATGATGCGCGGATAGCCCGAGCCGCCAGCGATGATCAGCTTCGGCCGTTCCTTGCGAGCCAGATCCCTGACCTCGTCCATGTCGATCAGATGCGTATCCGGCCGGACCTTGTAGGGAATGGGGCGGAACCACTTGCCTGATTGGTTGACCGGCGAGCCGTGCGTCAGGTGCCCGCCGCAGGCCAGATCGAGACCCATGAAGGCGTCGTTCGGATTGAGGAAGGTGAAAAACACCGCCTGGTTCGCCTGTGCTCCCGAGTGCGGCTGCACATTGGCGAATTCGGCGCCGAAGATCTTCTTCGCCCGCTCGATGGCCAGATTTTCGGCCACGTCGACATATTCGCAACCGCCATAGTAGCGCTTACCCGGATAACCCTCGGCGTACTTGTTGGTCATCACCGAACCCTGGGCTTCGAGCACCGCCTTGGAGACGATGTTCTCCGACGCGATCAGTTCGATCTCGTCCGACTGGCGGGTCAGTTCGTCGGCGATCGAAGCGAACAGCTCCGGATCCGCTTCGGCGAGCGAGCGGGTGAAGAACCCCGGAAAGAGCTGAGGAAGGGCGGTTGCGTTCATGGGGCTAGCCTTTCGTATGTGCCGGCTCTCATTTGAAGCAAAGAGCGCAGCCAGCCGCAGCCCGGCGCGAAAAACGCGAGCGCGGCAGAAGCGTTGCTGGTGTTTCCGATCTGGCGTCCGATGTCAATCGTCGAGTGGGGCGGAGAGGACAACCAGACCGACATGTCTGACTGCGCGGAACCGGTTGTGCCGACGGGCCGAGCTTGGTCCGCACCGCTTCTGCCCACGCGCCCGGCCGGCCCTCTCCAGCGCATCAAGCGCCCGGCGTGCGTTTTACGCAGACGCGCCATCCCACAGCCGGCCGAACAGATCATCATATTCGTGGGGGGTAAAGTCGACCAGGCCGCTGTCGGGGTAGAACGTGGCTTCGCCGAACAACGGGTTGCCGTCGATTTCATAGAGGTCGACCCGGACAAAGTCGAATTTCGCCCCGATCGTCTCGGCAATGTCGATCATCTGCTCAAACGCGGCCGGCTTTTCGATGGCGCGCGGTTCGCTGGGCATCTCGATGGACAGTCTTTGCCGGTTCCAGGCGCGATCGAAGAAGGTTCCTTTCGCCTCGCTCGCCCGATCCGTGACGACATGGATAAAGTGCGCCACGCCGTGAAACACGAAAAACTTGTAATCGACGGGGAGGACGTCGCGCTCGCCGATGTAGGGTTCGACCAGGATCTGTGGCTCGATGTGCAGGTACAGGCGCTCGCCGGCGCAGCGGCCGAACACCGCCGAGAGCCAGCCGGCGCATGTGGAGAGGATCGCCTCGCGATCGGCCTGCCGCGGATCGCGGACGAAGAGAAGCATGCTCGATCCGTGATTGGCTTTCACGACGTAAGGTGTTTCCATTGTCTCGACGAGCCTGGCCAGCTCTACGAGATCCGTGCCGTGCCATATCGTCGGTATGATATGGTCGTAGCCGATCTTCTTGCCGAAGATATCTTTCGCCAGGACCTTGTCCGAATAGAGAGGTAGGTTCGGATCTGTGCCACAAATCTTCAGCTGACAGATCTTGTCGTTGAAAGTGGCCGGAACGCGCGGGTCGAGGACCGGCATCCTGTGGAATTTCTTCCTGAATTGCTTGATCGCGTAATATCTGATCGCAGCTTCTTCGGAGTATTCGTAGAATTTGCGGACCATGAAACGCTTCAGTCCGAGTCCCATTGCCGAATTCCTACGCCCACCGAAAGCCCTGAACCCGACTTCGGGCAAGGCGCGGCCGGAATATGAGTGAACGCCGACAGGCATTCAAGCTGGATTGTTGCGGCTTGGGGCACGCTACCACGCCGAGCATCGGAGGCGGAAGACGAACCGCTTTCGGGCGCGGCCTTCCGGCCTCGCGGGAGCGCACCGGCGCAAATCCGAGCGAGCTACCGGGGAACGAACGGTGTCAACTCGTCTCGGCTGTGCACCTGTGCCAGACGACCGGCACGGTGGAGGAGGTCGAGACCTGCACCTCCAGTTCGTTCAGCAGCCGCATCAGGATCATCGTGCCGGCGCTGTCCTCGCCGGCCGGCGCCACATAGGCGAAGGCGTGGCGCGAGTAGGTGCCATCCAGCGTCCTGCCGCCAGGCGTGGTGATCGCCGGCCCGGAGATCGCCATATGCTTGCCAGTCGGCGAGCACCAATGGCCGTCAATGGCATCGGCTGCGGCCGGCAGCGACAGGGCGACGAGGAGGCTGGCGGCGAGGCCGGCCCGTGTGAGAATGGCAGCGTTCAGGCAACAATGGGTTCGGTCGACAGCGCGCATCGTCGGTCTCCGGCAGAGGCCACTCGCCCGAAGCTACCGGGCTTGGCGTCCGCCTCAAGGGGGGCACACTTCACATTCCTGCGAAGCGGGTGCCGCAGGCGACCGGAGCGTCCGATCGGCGCGCCCGATCGGTGCGGGCCGGCCGAGCCGGCGGTTGACCCAGTCCCTTGCGGGACCATACCCTTCGGCATTACATCCCCGGCTTGTGACGATTGTCGCGCCGCCGACCGTGGGGTTCCCTTGCCGCCGAAATCGACCGATCTTGCCGAAACGGACCGTCGCCTGATGCGCGCCGCCATCGCCTATGCGCGGCGGAACCTCGGGCGCACCTGGCCCAACCCGTCGGTCGGGGCGCTGGTCGTCCGCTTCGAGGCGGCGGGTCCGCGGGTCGTGGCGCGCGGCGTCACCGAAGCCGGCGGTCGCGGCAAACCGCATGCGGAGCGCATCGCTCTGGCCGCAGCCGGTGCGGCCGCCCGCGGCGCTGCGCTCTATGTCACGCTCGAACCCTGCTCGCACTACGGCACCACGCCGCCCTGCGTCGAGGCGATCATCGCCGCCGGAATTGCGCGCGTCGTCGTGGCGCAAGGCGATCCCGACAGCCGCGTCGCCGGCCGGGGCGTGAAGATCCTGCGCGATGCCGGTATCGAGGTCAAAGCCGAGGTGCTGGCCGACACCGCCGAGGCCGGTCTCGCGGGCCATATCACTCGCATGCGCCGCGGCCGGCCGTTCATCACCTTCAAACTTGCGGTCTCGGCCGATGGAGCGATCGGCCAGGCGGGCGCCGGCCAGGTTGCCATATCCGGGCCGGAGGCCAGAGGGCGCGTCCACATCTTGCGCGCCGAGCACGATGCCATCCTCATCGGCGTCGGCACGGCGCTCATCGACGATCCGGAACTGACCGTGCGACTGCCGGGCATGGCCCATCGCTCGCCCGTCCGCATCGTTTTCGACAGCCGAGCCCGGTTGCCGCTCGATTCGCGGTTGGTCGTTACCGCCCGCGATGTGCCGGTTTGGCTGGTCACCGGCGAAATGGCGCCACGCCATCGCATCGAGGCACTCCGCGCTGCCGGCGTCGATGTGCTGCCGGTGCCGACCGGACCCGACGGGCGCGTCGATCCCCGGCATGCCATGGCCTCGCTGGCCTGGAAGGGCATCACCTCCGTCCTCGTCGAGGGCGGGGCGGCGCTCGGTCAGGAACTGTTGGGTCTCGATCTCGTCGATGAATTGGCCATCTACCGCTCGGATGTCATCGTCGGCGGCGAGCGCATCGCCGCCCCGGCTGCCGTGACCGCGATTCTCGCGGGCGACGTCGGCCGGTTCGAATGGACTGCCAACCATCAGGTCGGAGCCGACCGGCTCTACGAGTTTCGCCGCCGCCTCTATTGAAACGCCGCCGCATGGCGCCGGAGCGTGACACGCTCACGGCGGGGACTGTGCGCAGGGTCAAAGGACTAAGGAGACTTCCATGTTCACGGGCATCGTCACCGACGTCGGCGAGGTTCTCGCCATCGAAGAGCGCCAGACCGGCATCCGACTGAAGATCGCCAGCGGCTACCTCGCAGATAGCATCGACATCGGCGCCTCGATCGCCCATGCCGGCATCTGCCTGACAGCCGTCGACAAGGGCAGCGAAGGCAACCGCAACTGGTTTGCGGTCGAGGCGAGCCCCGAGACGCTGAATGTCACCACCATGAAGACCTGGGCCCCCGGCAGCCGAATCAACCTCGAGCGCTCGCTGCGTCTCGGTGACGAAATGGGCGGCCACCTCGTCACCGGCCATGTCGACGGTGTCGCCGAGGTGATCGGGCGCGACAACGACGGCGACATGGCGGTGCTGAGCTTTCGTGTGCCGGAGGCCTTTGCCCGCTTCATCGCGGCAAAGGGGTCCGTCGCCCTCGACGGCACCTCGCTCACCGTCAATCTGGTCGACGGCAACACGTTCACCGTGATGCTCATTCCCCATACGCTCGACGTCACCACCTGGGGCGCGATCAAGGTCGGCGACGAGGTCAATTTCGAAGTCGACCTGATGGCGCGCTACGCCGCCCGCCTGATGGCGGCCCAGCCCGCCGGCTGATCCGTCCTACGCGGCGCCGGCATGCCGGAATTGCGCCAGGGAAGCGGATTTCCGCTGGACTTTTCCGCCTCGCTTGCGCTTTATGCCGGCCTCGCGAAGGACTGGACATGTCGACCAAACACTATCACGCCGCATTCGAGGCGGACGCCGTCAAGGGCGCGCGCGTGCTCGTCGTCGAGGCGCGCTTCTACGAAGGTTACGCCGATGCATTGCAGGCAGGCGCACGCGCCGTGCTCGATGCCGCCGACGTTGCCTACGAGATCATCACCGTGCCGGGCGCCTTGGAAATTCCGGCGGTGATCGCCGCCGCAACGGCCGGTCGGGAGCCTTTCGACGGCTACGTCGCGCTCGGCACCGTCATCCGCGGTGCCACCACGCACTATGAGATCGTGTCGAACGAATCGTCGCACGGCCTGATGAACCTTGCCACCGCGCACGGACTCGCCATCGGCAACGGCATCCTGACCGTCGAGAACGACGAACAGGCGTGGGAGCGGGCAGACCCGTCGCAGCTCGACAAGGGCGGCGGTGCCGCCGCGGCGGCGCTCGCCATGATCGCCATCCGCAGGAGGTTCGGTCTGTGATGCCTTCCCACGCGCCGACCGGCACTGCCGACGTGAAGCCCGCCAACAAGCGTGGCACGGCGCGGCTTGCTGCCGCCCAGGCGCTCTATCAGATGGAGATCGCCGGTTCCGAACTCGGCGACGTCATCGCCGAATTCGAGGCCTACCGTCTCGGCAAAGAAGTCGACGGACTGCAGTTCCGCGAGGCCGATGCTGCCTTTTTCCGCGACATCCTGTCAGGCGTCCTGCGCGAACAGCGCCGCATCGACCCGGCGGTGCATCTGGCCTTGACCGAAGACTGGCCGCTGAAGCGCATTGACGTGACGCTCAGAGCCATTCTCAGAGCTGGCACCTATGAGCTGATCGCGCGCAAGGATGTGCCGGCGCGCGTCGTCATTACCGAGTACGTCGACGTCGCCAAGGCGTTCTTCGGCGACGACGAGCCCGGCATCGTCAACGGCGTGCTCGATCGGCTGGCGCGCGACTTCCGCCCCGAGGAAATGGCCGGCTGAGGCGTTTGGGCTGCGGGAGTTGGCAACTTCCAACTCACCGGTCGCCGAACTGCAGTTCGACGAGCGTCCCTGCAGGGTCATGAAGGAAGATCTGCTTGATCTGCGTACCGGGCGGCGACGCCACCCGATGGGAGATGCCGAGCGCCGCCAACCGTGCCTCGACCTCATCGGCGTTTACGCAGGAAAAGGCGATGTGGTCGAATGTCCCACGGATGTCGAGACGGCGGTCGTCGCCTGGCTCGGTTTCGTAGAGATGCACGATCGGCTGTCCACCGGCATAGAGCCAATAGCCGAACATTCTGAAGGGCGGACGCGGCCCCTCGGCAAGCCCGAGCACGTCGCAGTAGAAATCGCGCAGCGCGTCGAGCCGCGCCTTGGGACCTTGAAAGTTGACGTGGTTCAATCCGACGACGGCCATGTCGATCTCCTACGGGCATGTGCCGTCAGTGTTCTCCGTAGCCGCGACGGGGACAAGCGGTCCGAAGCACGCAGTGCGCCGTTCGCCCCTACTTTTCTCCGATCAGCTTGCACTTGACCGGGTTGGGCTTGGTCTGCAGCTTGACAATGATGTCTTCGACCAGTTCGCAGTCGAGCAGGTTGTTCTTGTCGGCGAGACGGGCGGTGTAGACATTGACGTTGACCGATACCTCCCGGTTCAGCAGCCAGTCGAGATGGTCGGCCCGGGCGGTCTTGCCGGTGATCGTCGCCACGCCGCCGCTTCCCGGCAGTTGCACGTCTTCCGACCCGAGTACGACCTGGCCGACTTCGCTGATTTCCCGCTTCGGCGCCGACTTAGACGGTTCGCCGTACCAATAGGCCGACACTTTGATCTTCTCGTGGATCTCGGCGAGCTTGGCGGCGGCCTTCGGCGTCAGCGACACCTGGACGACGAAGCCGAGGTTCGGTGCCGGCGGCGCTGCGGCGGCCGCTGCGGGAAGAAGCATCAGCGATGGGCCGAGCGCGGCGGCAATGAGCGACTTCGCAAGACGGTGCATTGTTAGTCCTCCCAACGTCCGATCGATTGCGGCAATAGCATAGCGTCGAGCGCGGCGCCTAGAGCTTTTCCCGCTCAGATGGAACCATCGGAGCGAATGGACATGCTCCAGCCCGGCGATCGCGCGCCTTCGGCCATCGATCGCTGACGATCATCGCGGGCGAGACTTGACGCCGGCCCCCGGCTCGTATCCTTGTCCGCCCATGACCGACCAGACGACACCACGCCTTTCCGAAGACGATCTCATCGCCCGCTACTTCCGCCCGCTCGCCACCGATCCCGGCGCTTTCCGGCTCGGCGACGATTGTGCCGTGCTGACGCCGCCGGCGGGTGAGGAACTGGTGTTGAAAACCGATGCGGTGGCTGCGGGCGTGCATTTCTTCGCCGAGGATCCCTGGGACCTCGTGGCGAAGAAGGCATTGCGCGTCAATCTGTCGGACCTCGCCGCCAAGGGGGCTCGGCCGCTCGGCTATCTCCTGGCTCTCGGCCTGCCGGCGGATTGGACCGAGCCGCAGCTGGCGGCCTTTGCCGCCGGGCTGAAGGCGGATCAGGGCGCTTACGGCCTGTCGCTTCTCGGCGGCGATACCATCCGCTCGCCCGACGGGTTGATCGTCACCATCACCGTTCTCGGTGCCACGCCCGTCGGCCGCATGGTCAGGCGCGGCGGCGCGCGCCCCGGCGACCTCATCTATGTCTCCGGCACCATCGGCGATGCGGCGCTCGGGCTGAAGCTCCGCCTCGATCCCGGCCTCAAGATCCGGCTCGGACTTGGCGACCGCGAGGCGGCCTATCTGTTGGACCGCTATCTGCTGCCGCGGCCGCGCTTGGCGCTCGCGCCGGTGCTCCTGGCCCATGCCAACGGCGCCATGGACATATCCGACGGGCTGATGCTGGACGTGTCGCGCATGGCGCGGATTTCCGCGGTCGACGCGGAGTTCGATGTCGCCAAAGTACCGCTGTCGAAGGCCGCCCACGCCGCGCTGCAAGCCGATCCGACGCTGGTCGAGACTGTGCTGACCGGCGGCGACGACTATGAGCTGCTCCTGACCCTGTCGCCGGAGGTGGCCGAGGCGTTCGAACGGGCCGCCTTCGCCACCGGACTGACGGTCACCCAGGTCGGGCGGATTTCCGAGGGAAGCGGCAAGGTCCACGCGCGCCTTACCGGTGGCCGCGACGTGGCATTCACAAATGCCGGTTTCAGCCATTTTTGAGAGATTTGACGATTGCCTTCAGGACAACTCCTTAGGCGGTCGATTTCCAGGAGGCCTCCCTTGACGTGCCGACGCGCGTGTTTAGGCTGGCCCCGGCCTGAGACGGGGCCCGCTCGCGCGCTGCGGACGGGCCTTGTTTGCGTTGCCTTTTGCGATCTGGACGAACGAATCGGACAACCGTGCGATTCGTTGATCGGAACGAGGCGATTGCTGCAAGGACAAGACGTTCTAACGAAGAACGACATCCATCGATGAGAGGGGTCGGGACGTCCGCCGTTCCGGCCACAAGTGGGGAGGCACCATGTCCATTGCTCTCGTAATACTGTGTGGTTTGCTATCGGTCGTCTATGGCATATGGGCGATCAAATCCGTTCTGGCGTCCGATCCGGGCTCTGAGCGTATGCAGGAGATTTCCGGCGCCGTTGCGGAAGGCGCGCAGGCCTACCTGCGTCGCCAGTACACCACGATCGCCATCGTCGGCGTCGTCATTCTGATCGGTCTGGCGCTGACGCTTGGCCGTGACGTTGCCGTCGGCTTCCTGATCGGGGCCATCCTCTCCGGCCTCGCCGGCTTCATCGGCATGAACGTCTCGGTCCGGGCCAACGTCCGCACTGCACAGGCCTCGACCGTGTCGCTCGCCGCCGGCCTCGACGTCGCCTTCAAGGCGGGAGCCGTCACCGGCATGCTGGTCGCCGGTCTGGCGCTCCTCGGCGTCTCGGTCGCCTACTGGGGGCTGACCGGACCGCTCGGCCTGGCTCCGGACGATCGCACCGTCATCGACACGCTGGTCGCCCTCGGCTTCGGCGCCTCGCTGATCTCGATCTTCGCCCGGTTGGGCGGCGGCATCTTCACCAAGGGCGCCGACGTCGGCGCCGACCTCGTCGGCAAGGTTGAGGCTGGCATCCCCGAAGATGATCCGCGCAACCCGGCCACCATCGCCGACAACGTCGGCGACAACGTCGGCGACTGCGCCGGCATGGCCGCCGACCTGTTCGAGACCTATGCGGTGACTGTCGTCGCCACCATGGTGCTCGCTGCCATCTTCTTCGCCGGCCAGCCGATCCTCGGCAATGCCATGCTCTATCCTCTGGCGATCTGCGCCGCCTGCATCGTCACCTCGATTGCCGGTACGTTCTTCGTCAAATTGGGCGCCAACAATTCGATCATGGGCGCCCTCTACAAGGGGCTGATCGCCACCGGCGTCCTGTCGATCGGCGGCCTGGCGCTCGCCACTCATCTGCTCATCGGCTGGGGCAAGATCGGCTCGGCCGGCTCGCTCGAGATCACCGGCGTTAGCCTGTTCATCTGCGGCATCGTCGGTCTGCTGATCACCGGCTTGATCGTCTGGATCACCGAATACTACACCGGCACCGGCAAGCGCCCGGTCGTCTCGATCGCCCAAGCCTCGGTCACCGGCCATGGCACCAACGTCATCCAGGGCCTTGCGGTATCGCTGGAATCGACCGCACTGCCAGCCATCGTCATCATTGCCGGCATCATCTCCACCTACCAGCTTGCCGGCCTGTTCGGCACGGCGATCGCGGTCACCACCATGCTCGGCCTCGCCGGCATGATCGTCGCGCTCGACGCCTTCGGACCGGTTACCGACAATGCCGGCGGCATCGCCGAAATGGCCGGCCTGCCGAAGGAAGTGCGCCACACCACCGACGCGCTCGATGCGGTCGGCAACACCACCAAGGCCGTCACCAAGGGCTATGCCATCGGTTCGGCCGGCCTCGGCGCGCTGGTTCTGTTCGCTGCCTATTCGAACGACCTCACCTTCTTTGCCGCGCATCCCGAGAAGTACCTCTACTTCAAGGATATCGGGCCGATTTCGTTCGATCTCTCCAATCCCTACGTCGTTGCCGGACTGATCTTCGGTGGCATGATCCCCTACCTGTTCGGCGGCATCGCCATGACCGCCGTCGGCCGTGCCGCCGGCTCGGTGGTGGATGAAGTGCGCCGTCAGTTCAAGGAAAAGCCCGGCATCATGCTCGGCACCGAGCGTCCGGACTACGGCCGTGCGGTCGACATGCTGACCAAGGCGGCGATCAAGGAGATGATCATCCCGTCGCTCCTGCCGGTGCTGGCGCCGTTCGTCGTCTACTTCGGTGTTCTCGCCATTTCCGGCTCCAAGGCCTCGGCCTTCGCCGCGCTCGGCGCCTCGCTCCTCGGCGTCATCGTCAACGGCCTGTTCGTCGCCATCTCCATGACGTCTGGCGGCGGTGCCTGGGACAACGCCAAGAAGTCGTTCGAGGATGGCTTCATCGACAAGGACGGCCAGAAGCACTTCAAGGGGTCTGACGCACACAAGGCGTCGGTGACGGGCGATACCGTCGGCGACCCCTACAAGGACACGGCGGGTCCCGCCGTCAATCCGGCGATCAAGATCACCAACATCGTGGCATTGCTGTTGCTGGCGATCCTGGCGCACTGATCGCGCGCTTGTCTTGATGATAAGGATGGCCCGCGATCACCCGATCGCGGGCCATTGTCATTTTCGACGGGGTCAAAGGGGGCCGCGATGGCCGAGGGCCGCAATGCTGATGTCGCCGGCGACGTCGCCGCCATCCTGGCTAGGCTGGCGGCGCTCGGCAGCGAGGTAAACCGCGCCGGCATGGCCCGCTTCGGCATCAATGCCGAGCGCGCCTATGGTGTGCAGATCCCGCATTTGAAGGCGATCGCGAAACTGCATCGTCGCGATCATGCCCTTGCATTGGCGTTGTGGGAGACCGGCCGGCACGAAGCGCGCATCCTCGCCGCCCTCGTCGACGATGTGAAAGCCCTCACCCGCACCCAGATGGACGCCTGGACCGCCGAATTCGACAGTTGGGATACGACCGATCAGGTGACGGCCAATCTCTTTGCCACCTCGGCGCTGAGTGTTGCGGCGATCGCGGACTACGCGGCAGACGAACGCGAGTTCGTCCGCCGTGCCGCCTTCTCCCTCATTGCTGCGCGCACGGTTCGCGTGAAGACCGACATCGACGCCGAACTCATCGGCTGGTTGCCGCTGATCGAAGCCCACGCCGGTGACCCCAGGAATTTCGTCAAGAAGGCGGTCAATTGGGCATTGCGGCAGATCGGCAAGCGCAATGCACGCCTGTATGCGCCGGCGCTCGCGCTGTCCGAACGCCTCGCCGCCTCGCCCGACCGGACGGCACGCTGGATCGGCCGGGACGCGGTCAGGGAACTCGTCGCGAAAGGGCCGCGCGGCGCGTGATTGGGCCGCAACGGCTGCCGATACGCAAGGCCCGCCGCCGTTACTTGGGCAGTCCCAATCCAGGGGCGGCCTTGAGGATCTGGCCGAGGACGCCGATGTCCTGGCCGGTGGTCTTGGTCTTGCGCGAGATGAAATCGAAGATCTTGCCGTCCTGCAGACCGTAGTTGGCCAATTCCTTCACCTTGCCCTTGTCGTCGAAATAGACGGCGAGCACACGCTGGTCGACCAGGCCCGGGGTGGCGAAGGCCATGTTCCGCTCGGTCTTCTGGCTGATGTAGTAGAACGACTCGCCGCCGATGGTCGATGACGTGGACGGGGACCCGAGCACCAGCAGCACCTGCTCGCGGCTGGATCCGGGCTGGATCTGCGAGATCGAATCCTGCGACTGGATGTAGCCGTGACTATATTCTTCCGCGCAACCGCCGAGCACCGCCAGCGACAGGACCGTTGCCGCGACGACGCGGACGAGCGGAGAAGACGAACGAAGGCCTGGCATGCTCTCAACACTCCCGACAACCAG
Organism: Ancalomicrobiaceae bacterium; assembly: GCA_031291575.1. Classification (GTDB taxonomy): domain Bacteria; phylum Pseudomonadota; class Alphaproteobacteria; order Rhizobiales; family Ancalomicrobiaceae; genus CAIYYN01. Next base: position 18,591 of record JARLIT010000075.1, on the reverse strand, counting down.
CGACCGCAGCGCTGTCTTATCGCCGCCGATCCATTCCGACCGATCCTGCGCCGCAGCCCGATCGAAGCTGCAGCCGCCTGCTGGCAGCCACCCGGTGCTCACGCACCACACCGGCCATCGCCAGAACTTGGCATTCTCCCTATCCTGCGGTAGGTCGAAAGACAATGCCGGCTGAAGCGAGACGGCATGCCGCTGGCCTCACCCTACGATGCCCGTGCCCGGCCACCGACCGGACCGGAACATCGACCCGCCACGGCGAGAGAAACGAGACGGACATGAAATTCAGCCTCTTTAGCCGCCGGACCGCTGATCCTGCCGAGGCCCTCTATCGCGAGATCGTGGCGCGCGCGCGGCAGCCGGCATTTTATCGCGACCTCGCGGTGCCCGACACGACGGAGGGCCGCTTCGAGATGATTCTCGTGCATCTGGCGCTGCTGTTCCATCGGTTGAAGTCCGAGGACAGGGAGTGCGCCCGCGTCGCACAAGCCGTGCTCGATGCCTTCTTCAGCGACATGGATCGGTCGCTGCGCGAGATGGGCATCGGCGACTTGAGTGTGCCGAAGAAAATGAAGAAACTCGGCGATGCCTACCACGGCCGCTCGCTCGCCTACGATCGCGGACTGGAGGCGGACGACGCCGAGGGGCTTGCCGCCGCAATCGGCCGCAACGTCTTGGGCTTGGAGGCCGGGCGTGAGACCCCTGCGCTAGTCGCTGCAGCGGGCACGATTGCCGCCTATATGCTGAGGACGCGCGATCGTCTGGCCGCCGAGTCGGCGGCGGGCGTGATCGCCGGTGCCTTCCCGACCGCAGATCCAGCCGATCCATTACCGCCCGAGCCGCAAGGAGTCCGATCATGACAGCGACAGACGAGATCGAGGACGTCACGCCCGTCCGGCGAAACATCATCCTCGCCGACGTGCCGAACGACGGCAGGCACGTGAAGGTCGTGGCGACTGAGGACGAACTGGCCGAACTGGCCGAGTTCGCCGACATCGAGGCCGTGACGCGCTTTGCCGCCGAAGTCGACGTGCGTCCCTGGGGCAAGCACGGCTTCCTCGTAACCGGGAAGGTCGTTGCCGACGTGGTGCAGACCTGCGTCGTCAGCCTCGAACCGGTGCAGAACAGTGTGGCCGAGGAGATCGAGGTGCGGCTTGCGCCGGCGAGCGATGCCGAGCGCTACAAGCCGAAGCTGAACGCCGACGGCGAGGTCGAGATCGACCCGGAAGGCGAGGACGTGCCGGACTTCTTCGACGGTCCGATGCTCGATGTCGGTGCCATCGCGGTCGAGTTCTTCGTTCTCGGGCTTGATCCTTATCCGCGCAAGCCCGGTGTGGTATTCGAGCCGCCGGATGATCCGAACGCCGCGTCCTTGTCGCCATTTGCCAAGCTCGTCGCCTTGAAACGCGACCCCTGAACTGCGGCCGCGGGCTCCAGGGGCCGGTGATCGGCTCCGTCCCGCGAAGCGCCCGGACATCCGGCGCCCAACCGCCAGCCCCGGGATAAATCGGTTGTCAGCGCGGCCAAAAACGGTATTGTCCGCCGGCGCCCGACAATCCCATCCCGGAATAGACCACACCTCGCGCGAAAGTTTTCTCTGGATGGCCGAGACCATCACCATCTCTCTCGACGCCATGGGCGGTGACACAGGTCCGGAAATCGTGGTTCCCGGCGCTGCGATCGCACGCCTGCGGCTGCCCGATGTGAGCTTTCTGTTCTACGGTGACGAGGCGCGCATCGCGCCGCTGATCGAAGCGCATCCCGCCTTGAAGCCGGTTTCCCGCATCGTCCACACGCTCGTCACCGTGCGCATGGACGACAAGCCGAGCCAGGCGCTTCGGCAGGGCCGCTACAAGTCCAGCATGTGGAAGGCGATCGAGGCGGTGAAGACCGGCGAAGCGGCGGCCTGCGTCTCGGCCGGCAACACCGGCGCGCTGATGGCGATGTCGAAGTTCTGTCTGAAGACCATCCCTGGCATCGAGAGGCCGGTGATTGCGGCGATATGGCCGACGATGCGCGGCGAATCGATCGTGCTCGATGTCGGTGCCAGCATCGGCGCTGATGCACGGCAGTTGGTCGACAGCGCCGTTCTCGGCGCGGCGATGGCGGCATCGATCTTCGGCCTTGAGCGGCCGACGGTTGGCCTCCTGAACGTCGGCGTCGAGGAGATCAAGGGCGTCGAGGAGGTGCGCGAAGCCGGGCGCATCCTAAGGGAGCTCGATCCCACGGTGATGGACTATCGTGGCTTCGTCGAGGGCGATGATCTCGGCAAGGGGTCGGTCGACGTCGTCGTCACCGAGGGATTTGCCGGCAACATCGCTCTGAAGACGGCCGAGGGCACGGCCCGCCAGATCGGCCAGTATCTGCGTCAGGCAATGAGCCGGACGCTGATGTCGCGGCTTGGCTACTGGTTTGCCCGCGACGCTTTCAACCAGCTGCGCGAGAAACTCGATCCGCGCAAGGTGAACGGCGGGGTCTTCCTCGGTTTGAATGGCATCGTCATCAAGAGCCATGGCGGCACCGATGCCGAGGGCTTCGCCTCAGCAATCGAGCTCGGCCGCTCCATGGTCGTCAACGATCTCATGGCTAAGATCGCCCGCGGCCTTTCCCATCCACCTCACGAAGGGCCGGCGGAGGTCCTCGACCAAGCGCGGACAGGTGCCTCTTGAGCCAGTTGAGATCGATCGTGCGTGGCGTCGGCAGCTATCTTCCGGCCGAAGTCCTGACCAACCACGACATGGCAAAGATCGTCGAGACCTCGGACGAGTGGATCGTCGAGCGCACCGGCATCAAGGAGCGCCACCGCGCCGCGCCGGGCGAGTTCACGTCGCATCTGGCCACCCATGCCGCCGAAGCCGCCCTGCGTGACGCCGGGTTGAAGGCTGCCGACATCGATCTCATCGTGCTGGCGACCGCCACGCCTGACCTGACGTTCCCGGCGACGGCCGTGCAGGTGCAGGCGAACCTCGGCATCAGCCACGGCTATGCCTTCGACCTGCAGGCCGTGTGCTCCGGCTTCGTCTATGCCCTGACCGTTGCCGATGCCCAGTTGAAGGCGGGCCTTGCGAAGCGGGCCCTGGTGATCGGCGCCGAGACGTTCAGTCGCATCCTCGACTGGACCGATCGCTCCACCTGCGTTCTGTTCGGCGACGGTGCCGGCGCCGTCGTCATCGAAGCCGTGGCCGAGGAAGTCGCCGGCACGCGCGGACTGATCACCTCGCATCTGCGCTCCGATGGGCGCCACAAGTCCAAGCTCTATGTCGACGGTGGCGTCTCGACGACGCAGACGGCCGGGCATTTGCGCATGGAAGGTCGCGACGTCTATCGGCATGCGGTCGCCATGATCACCGATGTGATCGAGGCGAGTTTTGCCAGCGCCCATGTCAGCGCCGACGATCTCGACTGGTTCGTGCCGCATCAGGCCAACCGCCGCATCATCGATGCCAGCGCCAAGAAGCTCGGCATCGCTCGCGACAAGGTGGTCGTGACGGTCGATCGCCACGGCAATACCTCGGCGGCCTCGATCCCCTTGGCGCTCGATGCGGCTGTCAAAGACGGCCGTATCAAGACGGGCGACCTCGTGCTTCTGGAAGCGATGGGCGGCGGCTTCACCTGGGGCGCGGTGCTGCTGCGCTGGTAGGACATCAATGGTACCGGGCGAAGCCGGACAGTTGTGCCGGCGTCCGATCATAAGTTTCATATGAGTTAGCAATCAATAAGTTGGCGCTGATACCCGGCGGAGCTGAGCGTTTCCGCCAAATTGTGCGACTTCGAGGTACGGTGGCCGGCATCGCATCGGTTGCGGGTTGGGTAATTTGCACCTACCGGACGAGAACATCCAAAAATATGCACCTCTAGGAATAGATTCCGCTTGATTGTCAAGGCATTCGTCTGCCACATTTCCGCCATAGCCCCGCCGTCGTCCGGGGTCGTTTCAAAAGGTTCAGTCGCCGACGAGTTGACGTCGGGCGCGATCGGAAATACCGTAAGCGCCTTGGACTGATTATCTTTTTAGGTGCGGCCCAAGAGCGGGGCAAAATCGGATCTGAGCGAAAGGGGCGAGGTCATGGGAGGAAAAACAATAACCCGAGCCGATCTGTGCGAAGCCGTCTATCAAAAGGTTGGCTTGTCCCGCACGGAATCGGCCGATTTGGTCGAGATGGTGCTGGATGAGATCTCGGATTGCCTCGTCAGGGGCGAGTCGGTGAAGCTGTCGTCATTCGGTTCCTTTCTCGTCCGTTCCAAGGGCGAGCGTGTCGGCCGCAATCCCAAGACCGGCGAGGAAGTTCCGATCTCGCCGCGTAGGGTGATGGTTTTCAAGCCGTCTAATGTATTGAAGCACAAGATCAATGAGGCGCTTGCCGACTGACGGTCCGAACCGTCGACGGCTGCTCGGTCCGTTTCGCCCGAGCGAGTAGATATGTTCGGACATCGTCCGATGGATCGGGATCGGCGGCGTATCAGGCGCCGGTCCCCGTTGACATATGATGCGGCGGCACGACGGACCCGTGAGGGTGTTCCCCCGCCGCAATTGGCTTTCATAGCGGCAACGGGGCCTCCATTTCCGGTTGTCTTCGCGCGACATGGCGGAGACCGCGGCACGTTTGTGCGACCTTGCCCATTCCAAACGCCTCGCAACTTGCCTAAAGTCCGAGGTGCGCCGCTTGAATCGGTCGGCGATCAGACCGGTTGCCGCGGAGGGGCGGTCGGGGGCATTTTCCGAAAGCTGCCGAATTGCGGACGGGAATGTGCATAAAAACAAAAGTTTAGAGTATTTGGCGGTCCGTCGGGACCAAGAATGCTTTGCCGCCGTACCGGATGCGCTCGCCAAGGATGATATCGGCGCGGTCGGTCGTCGCGCCGGGAAAGTCATGCGCCGTGGACAAAAGTTCTGACGCCTTTCGCACCATCAGCGAGGTCGCAGCCGACCTGGACCTGCCGCAGCACGTGCTGCGCTTCTGGGAGACGCGATTCTCGCAGATCAAGCCTCTCAAGCGCGGTGGTGGCCGGCGCTACTACCGGCCCGACGACGTCGACCTGCTGCGCGGCATCCGCCATCTCCTCTACGGCGAAGGCTATACGATCCGCGGCGTGCAGCGGATCCTGAAGGAACAGGGCGTGCGCTTCGTCATGACCCTGTGGCAGGAGGGGGCACCGGGGTTGGAGGAAGTCCGCCGGCTGGATCGTGGCGAGCCGGACACGGATTTTGGCCCCGATTTCGGCGAGGCCGACCCGGACTTTGCCGCTGACGATGGGGAGGCCTATCCGGCACCCACCGCAATTTCGAGCGTCGAGCCGCGTCTTACGCGCGGCAGGGACCGCTCCCAACCGCCGGCCGAGAAGCCGCGGGGGGAAGCCGACACGAATTTCACCGTATCGCTCGTCCCGATTACCGATCCGCCGGCGCGCGACGGTCAGGCGCCTCGCGGCTGGCGCGCCGGTGACGCGGCGGAGGAGGGGGACGGCGAGGACACATCGCTGCACGCGCTGGCCCAGCGGTTCGCCCCGACCGGACCGACCGGGGGGCCGACTGTGGCGCAGCCGGTCGGCCAGCGCACGACTGCACCGGTGACGGCACGCGATATCGGCGAGCCGGCCCCTCGCTCTGCGTTTTCGCCGCTGATCGACCGTCTGCGGCCGAAGGAACCGCGCGGCGAGGCAGGCACCGGCCCAGGACCGATCGGGCAGGGCGGTCTGTCCCGCGACGAGGTTCGTCGGCTGCAGGCAACGCTGTTCGAACTGCTGGAATGCAAGCGCCTGCTCGATCAGGCGCGCTGAGCCGCAGGCGGGCGATCAGCCGGCGGCTCAGCAGGAATGGCGTGGGATTTCAGATCTTTATCCGTACGGGGACAAATGTCGCGGCTGCTTCCTGGCATGCGATCACGCGGACGGTGGCGCGAGGCGCGGATCGCGGCCAAGACGGCCGGCGCCGATCGGGCGATCCTGGGGAACTTCGGCAAAAAGGGTTGCGCCTGAACCCGAAACAGTCTAATGCCCGGTCTCGTTATGCCCTCTCGCCGATCTGAGGCAGCGGGCTTTGGTCGCGGGCAGTAGCGCAGCCTGGTTAGCGCACTTGACTGGGGGTCAAGGGGTCGGAGGTTCGAATCCTCTCTGCCCGACCAAACTTTCCAAGGACTTAGCTCAAAATTCGGTGGTAAGAAAGCCCTCCCTGGGTAATGCCTGGGTAAGGGTTGGCCGAATCGCGTTTTTGGTACCCCCGTAGCCGTAGGTAAGAATCTATATCTAATATTGAAAAGGGTAGTCGGTTTTGGCGGTTCGCGCCAAGCAATTGATAATGTGCGAGAATTTCGTTATGTGGCGAGGATATGTTGTTAATCACCACATATTGACTCATTACGCATCACATAATAACAATTGCCCTATCGACGGTTCGCCGCGAAAGGAGCAGGTCACATGCTGACCGATGACGAAGCGCTTGCGCAATTCCAGTCCATCCAGGCGTCAAAGGGCGGACCCGTCTACAGCTCCGCGCAATTGCGTGGGCAAGCCCCTGCGCCGTCGAACCTGCTGAATGCAGCGAGAATTGCACGGCAGACTCGCGGGCGGTATCATCACGCCTCGAACAAAGTCGACAGCGGCTTTGACCTGGGTACCGTGATGAAGACGAACATCGTTCGCTCTGTTGATCTCTGGCCGACCATCGCGGCGGCGATGAAGGACGCGACCCGGTCGCAGCGGGCGGCGACGGTCGAAGTTGCGCTGGTGCTGTCGGACGCGTTGCAGTTCGACTCGCCGGTCGTTGATGCGACGGCGACGACGATCGCCGAGCGCCTGGGATGTGCGCCTGCGGCCGTCAGTCTGGTACTCGCCACACTAGAGAACGCTGGCATTATCCGGCGCGTCCAGGGCGGTAGCCGGAAGGGCAACACGAAGACGATCATGTTCAACCCGAGATACGGATACCGGGGTAAGAGCGCCGCCTTCAAGGAAGCGCTGGCGATGTACGAGAGTCCGGTGATCGCCGGCACCAGCTTCGAGCCGATCTCGGGCGAATAACCCCTCCATCGCAAAAAAGAAGCTGCTGCCGGCAGGGGGGCCAGCAGCAGCCAAATGGGTAGGAACCTCAAGGTGTACGTCGGAATGAACGACGTTATCCGTGTGTTGTCAACGTGCTGCGTATTCGTGCGATGAATTACCGAGAGCTTTTGTTCTGCAAAAATGCACGCCTAGATTTAATAGACGGAATATGATGGAACATAATCGAACATATCATAGACAAACAGGCAACCCGACGTGACGCACGCCGACCTGACCTGCAACCGCTGCGGTCACATAGGGCCGGTCGATCCCTATTCCGCCTGATCAGGCGATACCATTCTCTGCTCTACGGCGACGTGAATCACGCCGGTGGGTTCTGACCCGACACCGATGCCGGTTTAGCCGTAATCACGCCGAGCTTCGGGCCGACTACGACGGCGGGTTTCGAATAGATGTTCTTCTTTGGTGTCACGACAGCACTCATCTCGCCAGCCTCCAAACTCGATGGCGCGGGACGCGCACACGATTGAGCAAACTGCACACTCTGCCTCGACTGGCGCAACCAAGCTCATTGGATATCGGACGATAGGGCGCACGATCTTGGTGCTTGTGGCAGAATAGCCACAACCAGTGTGCTGCGGCGTCGCCCCAAGTGTTCGCAGTGCGGCTCCAAAGACATACATGTCGCGCCCCGTTTGGCGGAACTACAATGCGCCGGGATTTGTCCAGTAAGTCAATAACAAGTCCATTGTACTTTGCGGACTATGTTCATCATTTGCAGGTGTTCATACTAATTAAAACCGAAATTATCTCATGGCATGTTCCGATCCGCCAACAACTGCGGGGGATATCATGCTTAGCATTGACAATAAGACCTATCGCAAACTGACCGAAGCGCACGATTGCCTGAGGCAACTCGCATTGCTTGAAGATGTCCAGATCGCGGCAGCCGCGAACGGGATCGAGCTACCGGCGCGGTGGCGGCTGACGAATGCAGAGATTGACGAGATCGTCGCCGGTCGGCAGACGAATGTGGATTAAGGTGTAGCAAGGTGGATTAGGGTTGACGTAGGTGGATTGATTGCCTATTTAACATCACCGAGGTGGCAATCCAGTCAGCCTCCAAACGGAGTTGATATGATGCTTGGAATGTTCAATACGGAAGATACCGCTAAAATTCTTGGCTTGAAAGTGGAAACGCTTAAGAGTTACCGCTCTCGCGGTGAAGGACCAGAGTTCGTAAAGCAGGGAAATCGCGTATTCTATGAACGCGATGCACTGTGCGAATACCTGTATAACGAGCGCGTGGCGAGTAATGGACTGGCATACGTTGCGGCAGAGCTGGCCGATGAATTTAAAACGGATCTTGCCGATTGGGTCGAAGCCGCATTTGCTGATTGTACGGACGATTTTGAGAAGGAAGTCGCCAAGGCTATCGCGGAACAGGGTCTGTCTGCGGACAACGAAGACGATGTTGACGCTATCGCCGAGACGCGGGAGGCGATCGAAACTGAATGGAGGGATACGATTGAAGAGAACATGCTCAAGTTCAACGATCCTTCCGAATTCAATGAGAAGTGGAACGAGCGCTACGAGACGGAATTGCGGGCGCAGGTCGAAGAGGACGTCGACCGCGCTATTGGTTTGCTTTGAGTTTGGTACCTGAGACGAAAAGAGGCCGGCGGATCATCCCCGGCCTTTTTCGATTTCTTGATTGCCAGGAAGCCCCGTGGCGCCCGTCTCTCCGCGGGTAGGGTCAGTGCCGCCCTGCCTTCGCTCGCCGATTTCGGCATTGGCTAGAGATCGCCGCGCCCATGCTGACGTGTCAGCGAGTCGCCGGGGTTGGTGTTGCCTTGGGAACCGACGTTGAGCGGCATGTCGTAGGCCTTCCGTAGGATAGCCGTGCTTCTGGCATCGAGGCCAACGTCGACCTTGATCGCGCCGTCGATCTTGGCGTTGCCCGTGACCTCGACTTGCTGCTTTCCGTCCTTCCCGCCCGGCTGCGACCGCTCGTAGTTCTCGCGACGCAGCCGGTCCAATTCGTCCATGGCGTCCTTGGTGTAGCGGATGCCAGGCGCCGACGGAATCAGCTTCTGGTCGTCGACGATCTTGCCCGTACCGGTGCCTTGCTCCGTCGCTGGCCTGCCCATGACGGGCTCTAGTATCTTCGCCAACCACTTCTGATAGTTTGCGTTCTTAAGCTTGTCGAGCCCCTTGCCCGCGTCGGAATCCTGAATGTCTTTCCAGGTCTTCGCAATTTTCTGCGGCAACGTCATGTCGTCCCACTTCTGCCCGGCGGGTGTCTGCGGTAGGAAATAGTCGATCATCCGCTTGCCAACTTCGTAGGCGACCATACCGAGGCCAATACTCTCCGTGGTCATGGGCACGATCGGCAGTCCATTCGATCCGGGCTTGGACGGGAGCGGAGGAGGAACGCCCGGCGCGCCCGGTGCAGCAGTGCCTCCAGGTACACCTTTCAACGTCGTCGCGGCGGTGGTCAGCTCTGCTGCTGCGGCCGTCAACGCCGGCCCGGCGGCGACCAACTGGTACAGGCCATTCAGAGCGACCGCGCCGCCGGCCGCGCCAGCAGTGAACAGCGTGCCCGATGCGAGCTTCTGGAGAAGCGGGTTCTTCTCCAGGTACGCCGTGACGTCGGTGATGCCTTTCGCCAATGCGTCCAACGCCTTGCCGGCGACACCCATCGCGGGCGATCCAAGTGTCTGCATCAGGCTCTGGAGCGAGCCTTTGAACTCCTCCATTGCGGCAGCAGGGTTCTTTGACAGGTCTTCGCCGGCCTTCAGTCCAGGCGCACGCTTGGTCGCCTCGATCTGCTTCTCGATGTATTCTGCTTGCTCTGCCATGTGAACGAGGTTGTCGACGACAGTGCCGCGGAACCCCGACTTGTTCACCCAATTCGAAATGGCGATGTCGCGGGCTTTCTGCTCGGCGATGACGCGATAAGTTTCGTCTTTCGCGTCGAGTCCATGCTCCTTGTTGTACTCTCCAACCATCCGGTCAGATTGAGCCTTTAGCTTGTGGGCATCGAGGATCTTGTTCGGATCGCCATCGCGCCGGCGGGCATCGAGACCAAGGATACCGCCCGGCCCGAGAATATGCTTTTCGACCCACGCCTGTTGATCGGAAGCGAGCAGCTCGGCGTCGATGAGTCCCTTCGTTGCCTTCAGATGCCCCTTGTCGGAACCGTCGGCGACGAAGGCTCCTTTGTCGACCATGCCGTTTTGCTGCATCCACATGGCGGCGGACTTGGTGATCCGACCGCCGATCATCGAAGCCGAAGTCTGGCTTATCTCATTTCCGAGCCGAGATGCGTTCTGCTCCGCCATGCGTTGGGGAAGCACGTTGTAGAAGAAATTGTCGTCAATCGCCAAGCCGGACGATTTGGCGTTCGTGATCGCTTGAAGATAATCTTCAGACTTGATGAACGAGCCGTGGACCTGCTTCGACTTGACGTAGCTTTCTAAGATATTCTTGTATGCGTTGGGGTCGTCCTGCCGACCGCTGAGATCGAGAGCCTTGCCAAGGTTCTTGAAATCGTTCGGACCCATCTCAAAGTTGCTGGCGAGAGCGGCGCGCTTCGCTTGGGCATTGACCTCCGCCATTCGGGCGAGTTTGTCGACGTCGACCGTGCCGTCCTTTTCGAGCGCCTGGGTGCGCGTCTCGTGCCATGCCTCGTAGATCTCGCTCTGGGCGACGCCGGGGGTCTTGGCGGCAATCCTGCGGGCGGTCTCGTCGGCGGCTTTCATTTCGGTGTCGGTGGCGCCGGACGTGATGATGCCCTGCCGCGCCTTCTCCCGGTCGACGGCGCTCTCGTAGGCGCTCTTGGCGACGTGCTCGACACCCATGCCGATTGCGATAGCGGCCATCGAGTTCATTTTCTCGACCATGCTGCCGAGCATCGAATGGGTGCGTTTGAACGACGCCTCCATCTTCTCCGTCGCGGTCGTCACGCCACCGATGGCGCGGGCGAACTGCTGCGGCTTCACGGCGGAGAACAGTTCCTTGGCGGCGGTGTCAGCGACCTTAAAGTCTTCCGCCAACGTCCTGGCGGCGGTGCCAAGCGTTCCCGTGATCTCACGAGACGTACTTGTGGACTGTTCGCCGATCTTGGCGAGCATCTCCACGAGCTTTTGCAGGTGCGGCGAAAGGTCATCTTTCGCCAAAATGACGGCAGTGATTTGAGGCCCGCCGGACATGTCAGTACTCCTTCAATCTGCTCTTGCGGCGTATTGCCATCTCCAGATAGAAGACAAGGGAATCAATCTCCATGTCTTCCGTTTCCTTGGCTGACCACTCCAACCCGAAGACGGCTGCCTCAATGAGGCTGGTCACGTCGTAGGGTTTCCATCGGATCCGGTGGCGGCGGTGTTGATCATGTCGACGATGAGCGATTTCGCCGCTGCGAAGTCGTAGGCGGTCAAATCGTCGACCTGCGAGGAATCGATGTCGGCCATTTCAGACAGGAACTTCGCGAACACCGCGTCGTCGTCCTGCGCCTCGATGCGGACGATGGTCGGGTTCTCGAAGTCATGGGTGCGCGCGACCTTCTGGGGGCTGCCGAACTTGCGGAACAGCCGGGCGCGGGGTGTCGTGAGGGTGAGTTCCTTGACAAGCCCGCGGCCGTGAAGGTCGTCGATCGGGGTGTTCAAGACGAGGGTACGGTCGGTGCTGGGCATGGTGTGGTGGTCCTTTTCAAAGCGATGCCTTCCAGGCTCCAGTCGAGCCCGGTGGCGGCGGTGTTGGCGATGATGGTGAAGGTGGAGTCGGCCTAGCGGAACCGGCCGACAGGGTACGGCGCGACCGTCTGGTAAGGCACGTTTGGCAGCACGGTCGGCGTGATCCTGGTGTGGCCGGCGCGGGCGGCATACTGGAGCCAAACGTCCGCGCCGACCTGACGAGCGCACGTCGGGTCGATCCGCATGGCGATCGCGGCGTAGCGATAGAGTGCCGTCTCGATCGCGGGCAGATCAGCGCGGGAGAACCTGGTCTCACGGTCGCCAATCTTGACCATGGTCCGGTTCTGCCCCGCCATCAGCGCGAGATATGTCGAGTGCAGGCCGGCGAAAATCTGGCAGGCATCGTGCGGTGTGAACTCGGCGGGTGCGTCGCCGCATGCTTGGTATCCGTCACTCATCGCAATCCAACTCCTTTCCGGGCGGCCGCCTTCTCCAGGCGCAAGCCGATTTCGACAGCGGCGTCTTGATCGACCGTAAGCCAGTCAGTCCAGAACCACCGGCGGTCGGCGGCGCGCACGAGCCCCGTCGCGGCGCGGGCGATGACGCGGGCGGCGATACCGAGCTGCTTAGCGGCGGCTGCGGGGGAGGACCAGATCTGCCCCCGGCTGTCGATGATCAGCGACGACGCACAGACCGGCGCGGGATAAATCGCCTTGAGCGTCAAGAGGTCCGCACGCTGCTTCTCTTTGCGCTCGGCTAGCCATGGACGGTACGATGCCTTGGAGAACTTCCGGCTCATTTCGTCACCTCCTTGTCGTCCGGCGGCGCGATCTCGGCGGCCGGTGCCGGATTATCCAGCGGGTACGGCAGCCCCAACTTCTCGTAGAACGCCCGTTCGGTGGCGCGCTGTTTGGCTATGTCGCGCCAATCCTGCCCGCGCTCGGCGGCGATGCTGGCGAGCGACGCGACGCCGGTCTGGAGTTCGATCTGCGCCGCCTGGGCGGTCTTTAACTCGTCCACGGCTGGCCGCTGCATGCCCTGCCAGTCTACCGTCAGATAAGCGCCGCGGTTCTGGTAGAAATCGAGCGCCCGCTTCGGCAGGATGATCCGGCCCGACATGATGGCCTCTTCCGCTATGCAGGCGTATGCCGCCGCATAGAGAGGAACGACCAAAGAATTGCGGCGCCGTGTCAGAAGTGTCCACATGCCGATGTTCGACATCTTCGCGGATGAGTAGCTATCCTGCGAATAATCGCCAACGAACGAGCTGTAACTCTGACCGAACGCTGCTGCCAGTTCTGTCAGCAGGCGACGATTCAAGTATTCGAAGCCGCGGAGTTCGGCGGAACTCTGGACTGCTTCGAGCTTAGACCCTTCAGGTAGCAGGCTAACCGCTGAACTGAGGTTCAACCTATTGGCGGTGAACCATTCGTTCATGAAGTTCAGCCGCTCTATCAGGGCCGCATGCTTGTTGACCTCCGTGCCGGGTACGCCGTGGTTGTGTCCGTCGAAGCCTTTCACTGCTTCCTCGGGCGTCATGTTTGACACCAGAGTCCAGGCGATTTCGGATTGCGCGAGCAACTGCTTCACTGTGCCGTTGGCGAGGTCGTCAAGTTGCAGGGCGCGAGCTACCGCAGCGCCGAGGGGCGAGACGCCACGCCCGACTCCGGGGGCTGGCCGGTCGAGCAACGCCAGCGTGACGAGGGGGCGGCCCCAAGCGGTCTCGACTTCGTGCCTGACGCCCGGCTGCATGTAGGCGGCGGGACCGTCGACGCGCGGGAAAGCAATACGAGGATCAAGGTGTACTGCCACCAGCTTGCCGCGCTTGTCGGTCTCCAGGCCGTTCCGAAGGAAATGCCCCTCCGGTGTATGGATGATGTCCATGGATCGGCTGATGCGCTGGGGCTCGACCAACCGCGCTTTGGTCGCCCACTCGCCGCCCCATTGGGGCGACCAATCCCAAGACACGAGCGCCTCGCCGGTCACGAAAGACCGCCGAAGGGCTGTATCGACCATCGTCGGCCAGGTGTCTTGTCCGAGCGAATCGCACTCACTCGGCGTGCCGGCCCATGAGACGAACGCCTGCTCTAGCTGGTTCTCCAGATCCTCGGCTTGGGCGGGCGTAAGGTTGAGCCGGGCGGGGTCGAGCCGCGGCGCCGGGCGCAAGCCGTTCGGTCCCCCCATGTACACTGCGGACGTCGCGATAGCATTCGCGACCAGTGGCGAGTTCGTCGCGAGCGCCTGCACGTCCGCCGTGACGGCGTTGCGAATCGACCTGACGAGGTTCTCGGGAGCGGCGGGATTGGCGCCCATCGCGATCGCCTGGAGGGCCGGATAGTTGCCGGGGGCGATAACGGGCACCCCCATGTCGGTCATCGCCATTGCGGCACCCTCCCTTAGAACGGATTGACGGGATAGATGCGAGCGGGCGCGTTGGCTCTGATCTCGGCAAGCCGTGCCTCGTGGCGGGCGGCTTCATCGTCCTGGTGGACAGCGGCGGGAACCGGGCCGGCGCTGATCGGGAAGGACTGGAGCGAGGCTCCCGCCCGGTAGCCAACGCTCTCGAATGCCACGCTGGCGATGTTGCGCAAATCGGCGCTCGGGCGGAACCGGGTGAGGAGCGTCTCGGCCTCGACACATGCCGCTGTGGCGTCGGCGGCGCGTTCCATGATGTCGGCGAATTTGTGCGCCAAGACCTCGCCGGAGCACTTCTTGCGGGCGTAGCGAGCAAGGCCGGCGAGTTCAGTCATCGTGATGGACATGTTGAGATACCTTTTCGATTAGGCGACGGTTGGGGACGGAAACTTGGCGCCTTCGGGACGATTGGCGCGAAGCTCTTTGAGCCGGGCGGCGCGGGGATCGGTCTCGGGCGCCTCTTCGATCAGGCCGGCGGGCAAGCCATGCCGGTGCTGTGCCATCGCGGCAGCGAAGCCGTGATCGTTGGATCTGGCCGGCACGTCAACGGCGAGTTCGAGGATTGAGTCGGGCTGCATGTCGCTGGTAGCCAACGGCTTGGCGACGAAGCTTTCGCGGCCGGCGGCCTCCGGTGACGAGAATGTCGCCTGCCAGCGCTTGCGCTCGCCGGTAATGGCGGCCTGGACGAAACCTGTGATGTTGGCTGCCAGCGCGTCTGCACGGGCCGCCTGGGCGGCGTTGAGTGCAGCGCCCTCGTTGAAGCCAGCCTCGAAGGCGGCGATCTTGGTATGCAGCGACGCGGCGGTCTCGCTGGCGCGTTCCCGTGCTTGGCTGAAGGCTAGCGCCTGACCACGGCTATAGGCGCGCTCGATCACTTGATTGATCGACTCGCGCTCGGTCTCGCTGAGCATCGTCATGACGTCGGCGAAGGCATCCGTCGCGAGCGGAATGCCGGTATCTGGGATGGGCATAGATGGTTAGCTCCTACGGTTTGCGGCGGCCTGTGCAGCGGCGAGCGCCTCTTTGAGGCCAACCTGCTGTTTGGACGGCACGGCGTTGCCCGCCGCGATCAACCGGGCGCGGACCTCGCCGAAATCCGGGTCTGGTGCGATGTGGTGGTAGGCGGCTATTGCGTAGACGAGGGTATCGAGTGACTCGTTCCGGTGCGCATAGTCGGACCGGACAATCTGCGTTGTCATGTATCCGCGCTTGTCGATCTTGAAGGTGGCGTATTCCGTGGTCAGGCCATGGAAATACCCTTCAGGTAACGACAGCGGGAAATGGATGAACCCTTCGCCGGGCATGTCTTTCTTCAGCGCATGGAACAGCGACGTCTTGATCGTGTCGACGCCAACCAGCAACAACGGGTTCGGATGATCTGGTGACAACTTGGCCCGCGCCGCCCGCGCGACGATGTCGCGCTGATTGCGGGGGCCATTCGGGACGCCCTTGATCGCGAAGATTGCTCGGCCTTTCTGCTGCATCGCAAGGCTGTACGACTTGACCGTCTCGGTGTGGTGGCCGCCGGAGTCGATGCAGGTCGACCGGATTTCGAGCGCGCCGCCGAGCGGGTGCTTGCCGCGCCAGTTGATCAGGTAGTCCGTCAGCTCATTGAAGACGGTCAGGCCAGCCGGGTCGCCCCGAAAGACGCGATAGTCCAGTATCCAGCGCTCGCCGTTCTCGCCGGTCGCGATGACTTGAGCCTCTAGCCGATCGTCTTGCACGTCGACGCCAGCAGTGACGACAAGCGCACCCATCGGCAGAAGGATCCGGGCGTCGTAGGGTTCGGCCCGTTTCGACAAGGCATGAGGGTCGGTGCGGTCTTCGAGGACCGACTCGTCGAACACGAGCCCGAGCACGGTGTTGTAGAAGGCCCGGAGGAGAGATGGATTTTGCCGCGCCTCAAGGTACCGCTTCACGATGGACTGAACGGTGCTCCTGGGGCTCTCCAATTCCGAGTAAAAGAAGCTGGCGACGGTCGGGTCCTTCGGCTCGCGCGTCGGCTCGAAGTGACCGTTTCTGATGGCCTCCAGGCGCTCCTGATCAGTCCAGATGACTCCGCAATCTGTACATACGATTCCGGCGGTCGCGAGGTTGGCGGGATTATATGAAACGGTATGCGAGCCCTTCTCAGGGAAGAATGACACGGGCCGGGCTGCGTCACAGTGCGGGCAGCGGAGTGCGTAGCGCCGGCAGTCGCCGAGCAACGCCTCTTGGGTGAGCCGGCATTTGCCCGCCGAGCCCGGCGAGCTTTCAAGGAACATTTTCGCCCTGGTGCCGAACGACTTCATACGCGCCGCGGCCAAGGTCAGCGGGTCGCCGTTGCCTCCGATGTTGAGCGGCCAGCCGCGCACCTCGGTCCCGAATACGAACCGGATCGGTCTCGATGACACGTTGGACGGGGTCTGGGCGCCTGCTATCGTCAGGACGGCGCCGGTGGTGAAGGCCAGTCGGTTCGTCGTCTGCCCGGCAGTAGAACGCTTGCCAGCCAAGTAGTCGGCCGTCTCGTTAACTTCGATCGCTGGAAAGACGCGGTCTTTCGCCAATGACGTGGCGGCGAGATCTGATTCGGCCAGATAGAGGATCGGGCTGGGCTGGTGGATGGCGCAATACTGAGCAAGGGCAAGCCCTAGGACCGTTTTGCCTACCTGAGAGCTGGCGCAGACTACGACTTTCCGGGTCGTAGGATCGTCGAACGCTTGTATGACCTCCTCTTGCCAGGGGTCGAGCGAGATGCTGCCCGGCGCGGCGCTATCGATATGGCTAAGGGCGTAGTGCTCGGACACCCATTCGAAGGCTGTGGGCGGGTTAGACGGCGCGATGCAGCGCCGGAACGTCGCAAAGATGTCCGTCGTGTCGGTGACGGCTTGCACGGTGCTCATAGATCTATCTTCTCCAAGTCTTTGAGGAGCTTCTCGAACTCGGCTTCGAGGCGTCGCTCGATGGCGGCGGCGTCTAGGCCGACCAGCGTGCCGGCGATCGATGCCGGGAGGCACTCCAGGCGGTTGCGGACGCCCGAATAGATGCGGGCGCATGTGGCGAGCGCCGCCTCACGGTCGATCAGCTCGCCGGCTTCCTTGGCGGCCTTCAGTTCAGCGAGGTTGGCTTTTGCCTCCCGCTCGCGTTCGAGCGCTGTAGCGGATGCGGCCAGGTCCTTCGTTGCTTCGCGGGTCGGTCTCTTGGCGCCGACGACGGGCATACGGCCGCGAGCTTGGACGATGCGCTCAACTTGGCGCCAAGACTTGAGGGTCGTCATCCCGTTGGCATCAAGGATTCCGTGCTTTTGCGAGAGCGTCCGGACACGATCGGAACCACGCTTGCCGGGATCGTTGATCGCAGCGGCGATTTCGAGCGGGGTCATCGGAACGGTGTCGAGCGAAAGCTCATCGTCGTCGACCGGGGGAGAGGGCACCCCGGTCGACGACGGCATCTCGGCGGCTGCGGTTGCAGGAGTCTGCGCCGCCGGTGCTGCGACGACGGCATTCTCGGTGCCGGCGCCGGTAAGTTTGGCTTTTGCGCGGTTCCTGGAACCTATCGGACGTCCGCGCTTGGCCATTTTTGTATCCCTTCAGTCTATTGGGCGAACCCCGCACGTGCCGCGGCGGTCTCGACTGCCTTGACAACTTCAGGCTCGAGCCGCTCGTTTGCGGTCTGCATCCAAATTGCGCGGGGGTGGGACCTTTGAGCCATGAGGGTGCGCGGCGAGGTCGTGTAGAGCTGTTTCAGCCCCTTGACCGAGTGCGTCTTGCCTTTACCGATGCGGTGGTACGCCTTAAGGGGAGACTTCAGAAGAACACCACGCAAGGCGTGCAGATGACTCGATCCACCGCCCGTCAGCGTGTTGGTGCTCGCGGTAAGCGGCGAGCCTCGGCCCTTCCAGCGAACCGTGTTCGTCTCGACAAGATTGACAGTTTTAGGTGACGGACGGAACCTCGCCTCAAGGAAATCAGCGCGCGCCGATGTCAACTCTTTGGCCGAGTCGAATTTGAGCTTGCGAGGCGAAACGCCGATATCTCGGGCGGCATCTTTGTTGAAGGCGGTGCGCGAGGCGCGGGCCGTTCGATTGACCGCACCTGCAAGCTGCTTCGGCAACTCCTTCGCCAGCTTCTCCAACGCCCTGGAGAACTCTCTGGTGTCCAGGCGCACGCTGATCACGCGACGAACCCGACGCCGGACAGTTGCGTGTAGTCGGCCGCCGAGAGGTTGATCGTGCTGCCAGCCCTGAGCATGGCCGTGCTGCCGTCAGTGTTGATGATGCGGACGGTGTCGTTCTTCAAGACGGTTGCGGCCGTGCCGTTGCCGGCTCCTAGATCGTTCGCGCCGATGTGGCCTTGGCGAGACAGAAATGAACCGCGCCTGGTTTGCCGGAGGCTCCAACTCCTGAGAGGATGGGGCTATGACGAACAAGACGACCAACAAGTTCTCACCTGAAGTCCGTTCCCGTGCGGTTCGGATGGTTTTGGATCATGAGGCGGAACATCCGTCG
>JARLIT010000369.1 GCA_031291575.1 Ancalomicrobiaceae bacterium | reverse complement strand
TCGCGTCATTAAACCGTGCACGCTGGAAACAGACCAATGGCTATGTTTGCCAAATGCTTGCAGGCGGTCGAAGCCGCTTGGGACTTGGCGGATGTGACTCCAGGTGAGGCCAGTTGGAGTTCGGGCTCGATGCGGTGGAACAGCCCGATAAATTGTTGCGACGTGACGAAGATCCTTCCCAGAACGAGCGCGCGTATGGGCTCAGGCTCTCCTGTGGGTCGCCATGCCGACGATCGCCAACGCCCAGAACGTGTGCCGAATCGCCTGGAGGCGATGCGTTTGAAGAGTTGGGCGATCCGGACGGCGTGCCGGTTGCCGACGAGACGCGGCAGCCGCGGCCATCGCGACCACATAGATCGCGAGTCGACGGCCGCGGCCGATCATCAAACGCATTTTCCGACAAATCCGAGCGACAACACTGGCAGACCTTGTCAGTCCAGCGGATACTGTGCGGCCTTGGCATAGGCTGGCGGCAGGCGCAGCGGCAGATGTCCGGCCGGCACCCCCATCCCCGTCGCCTTGAAGTGCATTGCCTCCAGGGCCGGCCTCACTGTGGCCGCGCCAACGCTCATCGACGGGCAGCAATCGCGCCGGAACCGCTCGGCGGCTTCCGAGATCTCCTCGCGCAACGCAGTCTCGTCGACGCGCACAAGGCGACGGTCGGCCATCACCACGCGTCCGTCGGCGATCACGGTCTTCACCGCCTCGGAATTGACGGAGAAGGCGATTTGGTTGCGCACATCGTGCAGCGGCAGAAACCCCCAATCGTAGCGATCGAGCAGGATGACATCGGCCTTTTTGCCGATTTCGAGCGAGCCCACTTCGTCCTGCATCAGGCTTGAGCGAGCTGCGGCACGGGTCGCCATTTCATAGACCTCATGGGCCGACACCCAGGTGTGGAAGTCATGGCTGCCGATCTTGTGCAGCCCGGCCGCGACCTTGATCGCCTGGAAGATGTCGGCACTGTCTGCCGAGGCCACGCCGTCGCATCCAAGTGCGACATTGACGCCGGCAGACTTCAGCTTGCGGATCGGCGACACGCCGGAGCCGAGCTTCAGGTTGGCCAGCGGGTTGTGCGTTGTCGACGCGCCGACCGACCCCATCATGTCCATATCGGCGTCGGTCAGCCAGATGGCGTGGTTCATGGTCAGGCGATGCGTCATGCAGCCGACCTTGTCGAGGAAGGCCGGCAGCGTCATGCCGTACTTGGTCTGGCCGGTGACTGCCTGCGTCTTGGTCTCGAGCACGTGGCAATGGATCGGTAGATCGAGGCTCTTCGACAGCTCGCCCACGTCTTCTAGCAGCTCAGGTGAGCAGCGTTGCGGACCGCACGGGCCGAGGATGATGCGCATGCCGTCGCGGCCATGCCAGAGCGTGCGCAAGTGGTGAAACAGTTCGATCTGCTCTGCCCGCCCGGGAGTCTTCAGCGCGTCGAGGCGTTTGCGCAGATCGGCATCGACCAGATCGGAGGTGAACGGCGGCAGGCTCTGCAGGAATCCCTCGTCCCACATGGAGGCGGTGATCCAGCCCTTGAGGCCAAGATCGCGATAGGCTGTCGCTGTGGCGTCCACCGCATCAGGGGTGAAAGCCATATTGATCACGTCGTCCTGGAGCGTCGTGACGCCGGACCGGATGGAAAC
Organism: Ancalomicrobiaceae bacterium; assembly: GCA_031291575.1. Classification (GTDB taxonomy): domain Bacteria; phylum Pseudomonadota; class Alphaproteobacteria; order Rhizobiales; family Ancalomicrobiaceae; genus CAIYYN01. The sequence goes on along the minus strand of JARLIT010000369.1, from coordinate 6,621 downwards.
TATGCCGACCAGCATGGCTCTCAGATAATGCTCGCGCCAGCTGAGCGTCGGTGCACCGAACGGCGGGTAGACCTCCGCGAGCCAGAGCTCCAGCGGCAGGTTGTCGTAACGCCCCATCTCGAACCCTTCGTTCGAGTGCATGTGGGCGTCGATGAAGCCGGGCAGCACGATCGACCGGCTCGCGTCGAGCACTTGGACATCTGGGTGGCGGGAGGCCTCGGCCGAAAGGTCGGCGCCGATGGCGACGATGCGGTCGCCTGCCAGCAGAATATCGCCGCGTTCAAACTCAGTTGCGACGGCGTCATTTGTAAAAATGCGGCCACCGCGAATCAAAATAGCCATGGTTCTGTCCTTGCCGAAGCGGAATGAATGCCGGAGACCGGCATGGAATTTGCCTTCTGGTGCCGGTAGGATGACCCGTGCATCCGTCGTAAACTAGAAATGGCATTAGGCCGATGCTTCGCCTGATCGAACATGGACTGGACGTGCGTCTGATGCGCATGTTCCTGATTCTGATCGAAGAATGCTCGGTTTCCCGCACGGCGGTCCGGCTTGGTCAAAGTCAACCGGCCATCAGCCTGGGGCTGAAGCGTCTGCGCGAGATTCTCGGCGATCCGCTGTTGGTCCGCTCCGGCTCTCGCCTGGTGCCGACCGAGCGCGGCGCCGAGATCGGCAGACGCATCGCCGGCATTCTTGCCGAAATCGATGGCATCGTGCTCAACACGGCGGCATTCGACCCATCCACCGACGCGCGTAGCCTGCGCATTCAGACGGCAAACTGCCTTGGTACCTTCTTTCTTCCCCGGATTGCCGCCGCGCTGCGCAGCGAAGCGCCATCCATGCAGGCGGACTTCACCGCCATCCTCGACGAGCGCGTCATCTTCGACGAAATGGAGAATGGCACCATCGATCTGACCATCGGCAACTGGCCGGCGCCGCGCGATAACCTCAGGATCGCGCCGCTGCTCGATGCCGACATGGTGCTGGTGATGCGCAGCGATCATCCGCTGGCCGGCCGCAGAAGCCTCACGCTCGAGGAATATCTGACGCTCGAGCACCTGTCGCCGACCCCGACCGCCTCTGCGGCCATCAGCCCGGTGGACGGACGTCTCGCCCAGCTCGACCTCAGGCGGCGCATCTCGATCACTGTTCCGGAATTCACGCTGGTGCCATGGGTATTGGCCGCCTCGAGCGGGCTGGTGTTCACTTCGAGCCGGCCCTTTGCCGAGGAGATGGCCGCCAACCGGCCGTTCGCACTGGTCGGAGCGCCACCCGAGCTCGGCCTGATGAAGTTCTATCTGCTCTGGCATGAGCGCGCCCACCATTCGCCCTTCAACAGATGGCTCAGATCACTCGTCCGCCATGTTTCCCAGGAACTGGTCGAACGCGGCTCCATACGTTTGCCGAAAAATGAGGCGGTTTCCATATTGCCCACCTGATAATCATTATTACCAGCGAAGGCCTTTCTCCGATCGGAAAATCCGCTTCAATCAAGGCCCGTCCAAGTTGGAAATCGGGGATGAGCCATATGTCGTGCAACAGCGTCTTACGAGCCGCAGCCGCCGGTCTCGCGGCAACTCTATTTGTAACGGCGGAGCTTCCTGCCGTTGCTCAGGATTTCAAGGGCAAGACACTGGTGGTCGGCACCTGGGGCGGCGATATCGAACGCCTGCTGCGCCAAAACGCCGCCGAACCGCTCGAAAAGGAGACCGGAGCCAAAGTCGAATTCGTGCTCGGCGGTTCAGGCGACCGCATGGCGCGCATCTACGCGGAGAAGTCCAACCCGACCATGGATGTCGCCTTTGTCAACATCTACGAGGCACCGCAAGCGCTGAAGGACGGCGTGGTCGTGGCGCCGGACCCGAACGCGCCCTACTACAAAGACGTCTGGGACGGGATGAACAACGGCTGCTATGCCATGTCGCTGGTCGGCCTTGGCATTGCTTACAACAAGAAGCTTGTTTCTACCCCGCCAGAATGGGCAGACATGTGGAAGCCCGAGTACAAGGGCAAGATCGGCTTGTCGAGCTATCCCGGCTCCGAAGGGGACGGCATCCTCGGTGCCGCCGCGCGCCTCGCCGGCAAGGACGAGCATGATGCGGATGCGGCCTTCGGCAAGCTCAAGGAGCTGACGCCGATCGCGCTGACCTACACAAATCTCGACGAGATCTTCGCCATGATGGACGCCGGACAGGTCGCCATGGCGCCGATGATTTCCGGTTACGTGCTGGCCGCCCTCAAGACCCATCCTGATATCGGATTCTCGTTCCCGAAAAATCCCGGTCCCGTGCTGGTGCGCGACATGCTCTGTCTCGTCAAGAACTCGCCGCAGCCGGAACTCGCCAAGAAATTCGCAGCGCTCGCGCTCGGCGTGAAGAACCAGACCGACTATGCCGAGCAGCTTTATTTCGGCCCGACCAACAAGAACGTAAAGTTGTCGGCAAAGATCTCCGCTGACGTCATCGATACGCCCGATGAGGTGAAAGCGCTGCTGCAGCTCGACTGGCCCTACGTGATCGCGCAGCGCGCCAATTGGACCCAGCGCTGGAACAAGGAGATCCTGGGCCAGTAATCCTCCGGGCTGGGCTGCGGCGCTCCATCGCGTCGCGGCCCAACCGGCTCACACCGCGCCGGCCGCCTCACTGCCGGCCGTTGATCGCACCTCCCGGAGCCACGGCCGCGTAACGATGGTTCCGTGCGCTCCGGATCCCTTTCCACCAACCGAGATGACCGCCGCCGATGCCGCTTCCGGTCTTCCTGCTGCTGCCAGCACTCATCCTCTCCGCCGGGGTGTTCCTGGCCCCGTTTCTGTGGCTGGCAAGCACGAGTTTCCGCACCCAGGCGGCCGGATCGTTGCTGCTCGCCGAGGGAGTCTCGCTCGACAACTACATCCGCCTCTTCGCCGATCCGTACTTTGTCGAGGTTCTGATCCGGACACTGGCCTACAGTCTCGCCACGACGCTCGCCTCGGTGTTGATCGCCCTGCCGGTGGCGCGTTTCATCGCCGTCCGCGCCGGGCGCCTCAAGGGCTTCCTCCTCGCCCTTATGCTGGTGCCGCTGGTGTCGGGTGCGCTGCTGCCGTCGCTTGGCATGCTGCATTTGATGGGACCGCTCGGGGTCGTCAACGGCATTGCCCGCATGCTCGGCCTGCCGCCGGTCAAGCTGTTGGGAACCTCGGCCGGCATCCTGATCGGCCTCGTCCAGTCCTTCCTGCCGCTGATGGTGCTGCCGCTGGTCAACACGTTGTCGCGCCTGCCGAGCGATCTCGAGCAGGCAGCCGCCTCGCTCGGCGCACCGGCCATCGCCATCTGGCGACGCGTGATCCTGCCGCTTGCCATGCCTGGCCTGGTTGCCGGCTCGGTCCTGGTGTTCTGCGCTTCCTTCACCTCCTTCGTCACGCCGCAGATCCTCGGACAAGGCCATATCGCGATGTTCGGCACCGTGGCCTACCAACAGGCCGGACAGGTGCTCGACTGGCCATTTGCTTCGGCGCTGGCGGTGGTGGCGCTGGCCATGATCGGCCTGCTGCAGGCCGTCGTGACGCTCGCCAGCCGCTTTGTCCGCCGACGGGAGATACGCCAATGACCTCCTCCGATGGGGTTCGCGCCTCACTGAAGCGGCTCGCCCGCGTTGGCCATGTCGTCTGGATCGTTCTTGTTTATGTCGTCCTGCTGGCGCCGATCGCCGTCCTGATCCTCGCCTCATTCGACGATGGATCGTTCTTCCGCTTCCCGCCGCAACACTTCTCCTGGCGCTGGTACCAGGCGGCAGCCTCCAGCCGCGAATATCGCAGCGCCCTCGGCACATCCTCGCTGGTGGCACTGCTTTCGGCGGCCATCGCCGTCACCAGCGGCTCGCTTGCCGCCTACACGCTGGTCCGCCACCAACCGCGTGGCGCCAAGATCATCGAGGCCATCCTGCTCGCCCCGCTGGTGCTGCCGCTGATCGTCTGGTCGATCGCTCTGTTGCAGATCTACTCGGTGCTGGGGCTCTCCGGCACACTCACCGGTCTGGTCTTGGCGCACACGGTGATCACCCTGCCTTACGCCGTCCGGATCATGCACGCCACCTTCGAGCGGATCGATCCGACGCTCGAGGCGGCGGCCGTCAGTCTCGGCGCCCGCCCGTTCGACGTGGCCCGGCGCGTGATCATCCCGCTGGCCCTGCCCGGTCTGTTGACCTCGACGGCCTTTGCAGTCCTCGTTTCGTTCAACGACGTCATCGTCTCGGCGCTGATTGCTGGTGGCCGCTGGATGACCTTTCCGGTTCGCGTCTATTCGCAACTGCGCGGACAGGGGGTCGATCCCATTACGCTGGCGATCGGAGCAGGCATCACCGCCATCATCGTGGTTGCGGCGGTGGCTGGCGAATTGACCATGAAATGGTCGCGGCAAGTGTGAGTGGACCATGACCGACTATCCCTATCTCGATCGCATGCCCAAGTTCGAACGCGATGGCGTTCCCTCACTCACCGGCTTCCGCCGCGAAACGGTTGCCAGACAGGTCGTGCTCGCCGTGCGCGATCCCCTGGTGGTGGGTGAAGGTGCTGGGGAAGACCAGATCGTCGCCGAGCTCGATGGCGCCGAACTGGTCGCCCGTACCGGCCTGTTCACCACCTTCACTGGCCGCTACCGCGATACGCCCATCTCGGTGGTATTGGGCGGTTCGGGCTCGCCGGAGGCCGAGCTCGCGCTGATGGATCTCTTCAACTACACCGATTGCGACACGGTGATCCGCATCGGCGGCTGCGGCGCCTGGGGCGAGAAGGTGCGGGTCGGCGACATCGTCATCTCCTCCGGCGCCGTGCGCGACGAGGGCATGACCAAGGCGCACGTCCGCGCAGAATATCCCGCCTGTGCCGATTGGCGGGTGGTCGCCGCCATGGTGGCCGAGGCCGAGGCGATCGGCCATCCGTTTCATGTGGGCGTCACGCGCTCCGGCGACAGCGAATACTGCGGTTGGGGCAAACCCGGTCCGGGCGGATATCTCCAGGACGAGCACAAACAGATCATCGACTACTGGCGCCGGGCCGGAATCCTCAATACCGACCGAGAGGCGGCAGCGATTCTGACGCTTTCCAGCCTTTATGGCCGCCGCGGCGGCGCCATCTCCTCCGTCGGTGACAACGTGGTAACCGGCGAACCGCATCGCTCCGGTTCGGGCCAGCGCAACGCCATCCTGGTCGGTCTCGGCGCGCTGGCGCGGCTGGCGGAGGCCGGCCAATGAAGGACTATCTCGCCATCGACGCGATCGCCAAGCGCTTCGGCGAGACCGAGGTGCTCAAGGGCATCTCGTTGGACATCCCCAAGGGCAGCTTCGTGGCACTGCTCGGACCGTCCGGTTGCGGCAAGTCGACGCTGCTTAAGATCATTGCCGGCCTCGAGACGGAGACGGCCGGCCGCATCCGCTTGGCGGGCGAATGGCTGGCCGGCATTCCGGCCTTCCGGCGCGATATCGGCATCGTGTTTCAAAGCTACGCGCTGTTCCCGCATTTGAGCGTCGCGCAGAACATCCGCTTCGGTCTCGACATGCGCCGCATGGGCCGGGCCGAAGCCGACGAGCGGCTGCGCGAGGCACTCGATCTCGTCAAGCTCGGCGGCCTCGCCGACCGCATGCCACGGCAATTGTCCGGCGGCCAGCAGCAACGCGTCGCCGTCGCCCGGGCACTGGCGATCCGGCCGCGCCTGCTGCTGCTCGACGAGCCACTCTCCAATCTCGACGCCATCCTGCGCAAGAGCGTGCGGGTTGATCTGCGCGAGTTGCACGACCGGGTCGGCACCACGACGGTCATGGTCACCCACGACCAGGAGGAGGCGATGAGCATGGCCGACAAGGTGGCGGTGATGCGTGACGGCGCCATCGAGCAATGGGCCAGCCCGGAAGACATTTACGAACGACCGGCCACCGCCTTCATCGGCTCCTTTGTTGGTAGTCCGCCGGCAAGCCTGGTGGTGGCGCGGCGGCACCTGTCGGGCGGCTGGCAGATTGGCGAGACCGGCTGGACGCCCGACGCGGCGCTGGCCGACCGGCTCAAGGCTGTCCAGAACCTCGAGGTGACCCTCGGCCTCAGGGCAGAGCGCATCGACCTCGTCGCGCCCGACGCGCCGGGAGCCATCACGGCGGTGCTCACTTCATCGGAATACCTGGGTGGCGACCGGCTCCTGCACTTTTCGGTCGACGGTCAGCGCATCGCCGTCGCCCACGCCGGCACCGCGCCGGATGTCGGCAGCATCGCCGGCCTCAAGCCGCGCGCCGGTGACGTCAATCTGTTCGAAGTCAATTCCGGCACAAGGATCGCGCCCTGATGAGACGTCCCGAGTTCTACTGTATGGGACCGGTGGTGCTCGACCGGGTGATCGAGGTCGACCGCATCCCGGGTCCTGACGACAAGGCGTTCGTCAAGGCGAAATACGAGACGGCCGGCGGCCCGGCCCGCAACGTCGCCTTTGCCCTGGCCGGCTGGGGCGAACGGGTGACAGCCGCCTCGGTGATCGGCGACGATGCGGTCGGCCAGCGCCTGCTCGACCGGCTGTATGAGGCCGGCGTCAGCACAGACGCCATCGAGCGGGTGCCCGATCTCGCCACGGCGAGTTGCACCATCATCGTCGACCGGGCCGGCGA
>JARLIT010000368.1 GCA_031291575.1 Ancalomicrobiaceae bacterium | reverse complement strand
TTCCACGACCAGCCCAAGGTCGTCAATGGCTGCTCGGACCTCCTCGTCGACATCTTTGGCGACGCCGGCCGTCACGTCCGTTCGGCCCTGGGCACCAGCAACCTGCCGATGAACCAACCGGTGGAGATCGAAATGCTGCTGCGTGTCCGCCCGGCGGAGGACAAATGACCATGACCACCGTGGCAGGCACGATCTATGCGCGGCTCGGGATTTCCCGGGTGATCAATGCCGCCGACACCTTCACCGCTCTCGGCGGCGGTCCCCTTCCGGAACCGGTGCTGACGGCGATGCGTGAGGCATCGACCTGCCACATCCAACTCGTCGATCTACTCGATGCCATCGGCGCGCGCATCGCCGAACTGACTGGCAACGAGGCGGCGTTGGTGACCTCCGGGGCGGCTACCGCCATCACCCTTGCCGTTGCCGGCGCCATCGCCGGCAGCGACCCTGCCGCGGTGGAGGCGACGCCCGATCACCGCACCGACCGCCGCGAAGTCGTCGTCCTGTGTGCCCAACGCAACCAGTATGACCGCATGCTGCGTCTCGCTGGTGGCCGCTTGGTCGTGGCCGGATATTCCGACGGCACCGCCCCCTGGCAGCTCGAAGCGGTGATCTCGGAGCGCACCGCCGCCATCCTGTGGTTCGCCGGCAGCCAGTTCGAAAACTATGCGCTCGATCTCGACAGAGTGCTCGGCATTGCCCGCCGGACCGGTGTGCCCGTGATTGTCGACGCCGCCGCGCAGATCCCACCGGCCGCCAACATGCGCCTCTACACCGGGCTCGGCGCCGACGCGGTTGCCTTCAGTGGCGGCAAGGGCCTGCGGGGCCCACAGGGAACCGGCCTACTGCTCGGCCGTGGCGAATTCGTCGCCCGCGCGCGGGCACACGCCTTCCCGCGACCGGCCATCGGCCGGGCGATGAAGGTGAGCAAGGAAGACGCCTGCGGACTACTCGCCGCGGTCGAACTGGCATTGAGTCTCGACCAGGACGCCGAATACGCCCGCTACCGCGCCGTCTGCGAGCGCCTGGAGAGCGCCTTTGCCGGTTGTCGCGGCGTGAACGCCCGTATCGTTCCGCTGGGTAATCTCGGCCAGGCCTATCCTCGGTTGCGCGTTGACCTCGGCCCGGACGCCGCTGCGGCCAACGCGGATGCCGCCGCAGCCGCCTTCCTCGCCTGGACTCCGCCGATCGTCGTCGGCCGTGACGCGCTGTTGCCGTCAACCTTCTTCCTCAATCCCTTCACCTTCGAGGCTGACGAAGAGGCGGACATCGTCGAAGCGATCCGCACCATCTTCGGTCGGGACAAGAAATAGCAGTCACAATAGAGGGTTGAACCTCTTCGAAACCTGAATTGGGGATCGCACATGAATAGGATCGCTAAGTACGCAAGCCTGGGCGTCGCAACTGGCGCCCTTCTCCTCGGCAGCATCGCCGCGGCGTCCGCCGCCGACCTCGTCATCCTGACGTCGTGGACCAAGGGCGACGCCCGCCGCCCTGCTCTCGACAAGATCGTCGAGGGCTTCACCAAGCAGACGGGCATCACCGTCGAGATCGATGCCTCCTCCAATGAGGGTGGCGCCATCGCCTCGGTCTACGAGACGTCGCTGCTGGCCGGCAAGGAGGCCGATCTGGTGCTGGCGAGCCTCGAAGGCAAGCTGCTCGACTGGGCCAAGCGGAAGGCCGTGGTTCCCGTCAACGATTTCGTCGCCGCCTGGGGCCTCGATAAGACCATTCCGGTGGACGCCATCGCCGACTGGACAGACAGCGACGGCCACGTTGAGGGGTTGCCCTACCTGAAGTTCACCTGGCCGTGGTGGTACAACACGACGCTGCTGAAGCAGGCTGGCGTCAACGCGGTGCCGAAGACAGTGGACGAGCTGATTGCTGCCGCCAAGGCGTTGCGCAAGGCCGGCATCGAGCCGGTCACCATCGGCGGCAGCGACTGGTCGGGCGAGAAGATGATGCTGCAGATCGTGCAGTCCTACATGCCCCGCGACGAGGCCAAGAAGGTCCTTTCCACCGGCGGTTACTGCGCCAACGCCGACGCCATGAAGGGCGTCAATCTGCTGGTCCGGCTGCGCGACGAGGGGGTGTTCGTCGACGGCGTCCAGGGCCTGACCTCCAACGACGCCACCGCGGCCTTCATGACCGGCGTTGCCGCCATCTCGTCGATGGGCTCCTGGTCCTACAAGGACGGCGAGGGCATCGCCGCCTCGGTGACGCTTGCCGGCTTTCCAGCCGTCGACGGCGGCGCCTATTCCAAGCCGACCTACTACACCGGCGCGACGCTGAGCGGCTGGTTCGTGACCCCGGCTGGCGCCAAGAAGCTCGACGCCATCAAGAAGCTGGTTCAGTTCGTGTACGCCCCCGAACAGCTCGGTACGCTGATCGACCACACCGGCGCCATTCCGGTGGTCAACGTCGACCCGAAGTTGGTGGCACAGAAGGCCGGCAGCACCATGATGACCAAGTCCATGGCCGAGCTGCCTGGTACCGTCGACGCCGCCGTGATGCCAGACGTCTGGGTGCCGGGACCGGTGACCGAGGCGCTCTACCGCGCCACCAGCATCGTGTTCACCAACGGCAATGGCCCGGGTAAGGTTTGCGCCGCGCTCGACGAGGCCTACAAAAAGTGACAGATCGCGGGCCGCAGCGGCGCTGCCTCAGCTGCGGCCCGGTTCCGCCTCCCACCCATCGTTCGGATCGATCATGCCCGACGCCGCCGCCATCGTCCGACCGCGCAGTGCGCGCCCCAGCCGCCGCCCGCGCGGTCGGCAGCTGTCGGTCATGTTGTTGACGGCGCCGGCGCTTGCCTGGTTTGCCGCCTTCATGGTCGGACCGTTGGTGGCGCTGTTCTATTTCTCCCTGCTCGACTGGCCGAGCCTGCTGGCGCCGAGCCGCTTCATCGGCCTCGGCAATTTCGCCCGCATGATCGACGATCCACTGATCCACCAAGCGGCGTTCAACAGCGCGCTCCAGGTCGGCATCGTCGTACCGACCATGCTGGTGATCTCCTTCATGCTCGGCTACTACCTGTCGCTGATGCCGCCCGGCCACAAGGTCATGCGCGCCGCGCTGTTCACGCCGGTGCTGCTGTCGGCCTCGGCGCAGGCGATGGTGTTCGTCGGCGTGTTCTCGCCCATGGGCCTGGTCAACGCCACGCTGCGCTGGCTTGGCCTCGGGATGTTTGTCACTCCTTGGCTGTCGAGCGGCGGTACGGCGATGGCCTGTATCATCGCCGTCGGCATCTGGTCGGCGGTCAGTCTCAGCACCCTGATGTTCGCCACCCGCATCGCCAACATCTCGCCGGAGGTGATGGAGGCCTCCGAGCTCGACGGCTGCGGCCACTGGAGCAAGATGTGGCGCATTGCCGCCCCGATCTCATGGGAATTCGCCGGCGTGGTCGGCATGCTGCAGTTTCTGTGGGTGCTGTTCGGCTCGGCGACGCTCGTGCTGCTGCTGACCCGCGGCGGCCCGGGCAACTCCACCGCCACCCTGGCCTTCCTCGTCTACGATGTGTCGTTCAACCGCGACCAAGTTGGCTACGGGCAAGCCGTCGCCGTGGTGCTGTTCATCGTCGGCGTCGCCGGCATGATCGGCATTCGGACGCTGTTCCGGGCGCGAACCTGAGCCATGGAAAAGCGAACCGCGATGACACACACCGGCAAGTCGTCCCGCCACAGCGCACACCGCAAGCTCGGCGGCCCGCTGATGCCGCTCGCCCACTTCGGCGCGTGGCTCTACGTGCTGCTGTTGCTGTCGCCGCTCTACTATATCCTGATCTCGTCGCAGAAGACCAACATCGAGATCTTCAGGAATCCGGTGTCGCCGGTGGGTTCGGCCGGCATCGGCAACTATATCGCCGCTGTCGACTACGCCAATCTCGGGCAGGCGGTCTTCAACTCCGCCTACATTACGGTCGGCGCCGAGGTGCTGACGCTGCTGCTGGCGGTGCCGGCCGCCTACGGCCTGTCGCGTGCCAGCGGCCGCCTCAGCCTCTTCATCGAGCGTATCTTTGCCCTCGGCTTCCTGATCCCCGGCTTTGCCGCGCTGATGCCGACTGCGCTGCTGGCGATCTCGCTCGGCCTTTTTCAGACGCGAGAGTTCTTCATCCTGTTCCTGCCGGCGACCGCCCTGCCGCTGACGGTGATCCTGCTGGTACAAGCCATGCGAGCCATCCCCAAGGAACTCGAAGAGAGCGCCGTACTCGACGGTGCCAGCACGCTCGAGATCCTGTGGTTCATCTTCATGCCGCTGACCATGCCCACCATTGTTCTGGTGGCGATAGTCGATTTTCTCAATTTCTGGAACGAATACTTCTTCACCCTGGTCATCGGTGGCGTGCAGGTTGAGGTCCGGACCATCCAGGTGGCGCTGCCGACGTTGACCTCGGCCATGAACTCCCAGTTCGGCATCCTGGCCGCCGGCATCGTGGTGAGTCTCGTTCCGGTCTACGCCGTCTACGCGCTGACCGCGCGCCGGATGGAGGAAGCCCTGATCGCCGGCGCGGTCAAAGGATAGCCGTCCAACACTCCAGAATTGGAAACGATCATGAGCGGCCTCGACTTTCGTGCGGTGACCAAATGCTACGGCGACACCGAAGTGCTGCATCAGGTGGACTTCTCGGTCGCCACTGGCGAATTTGTCGTCTTCGTCGGCCCGTCGGGTTGCGGCAAGTCGACGTTGCTCAGAATGATCGCCGGCCTCGAGGACATCACCACCGGCGAGATCGCCATCGACGACGAGGTGGTCAACGACGTCCCCGCCGCCAAGCGCGGCATCGCCATGGTGTTCCAATCCTACGCCCTCTATCCGCATATGACCGTGCGCGAGAACATGGGTTTCGGGCTGCGCATGGCGCGGTTGCCGAAAGCCGAGATCGCCCGCCGAGTTGGCCAAGCCGCTGATATGCTGCAGCTCGGCGCGTTGCTCGATCGGCTGCCGCGCCAGCTCTCCGGCGGCCAGCGCCAACGCGTCGCCATCGGCCGGGCGATCACCCGCGATCCGAAGGTGTTCCTGTTCGACGAGCCACTCAGCAACCTCGACGCGGCGCTGCGTGTCGCCACCCGCATTGAGATCGCCAAGCTGAAGCAGCGCCTGCCCGACACCACGATGATCTACGTGACGCATGATCAGGTGGAGGCCATGACGCTGGCCGATCGCATCGTCGTCCTCAGCGCCGGCATCGTCCAGCAGATCGGCACGCCGATCGAACTCTACAGCCGACCGGCCAATCGCTTCGTCGCCGGCTTCATCGGCTCGCCGGCGATGAATTTCCTTGATGCCGTGGTCAGCTTCGACGGTGATCGGCCCAGGCTCGATTGCCTTGGCGGCGGCTCGATTGCCCTGCCTCCCTCGCCGGGTTGGGTGGAGGGCGAAAAAGTGACACTTGGCATCCGCCCGGAAAATCTGAACGCGGCCGAAGGAGCACAGGCGCTCCTGCGCGGGACGGTTTCCGTCCAGGAAAACCTCGGCGAACTGGTGTTGTGCTATCTCGAGACCGAAGTGGGCTCTCAGGTGATCGCCAAGTTGCCGAGCGGCACCAAGGTCCGTCCCGGCGAAACGCTGGCGTTATCTGCGGAAAGCCGCGACGTCCACGTCTTTAACCAGACAGGCAGACGCCACTCGGCGCTACCGGATTAAGCCACCACTCGTCGTTCTCGATCCGGCGTCACTGGCGTCC
>JARLIT010000074.1 GCA_031291575.1 Ancalomicrobiaceae bacterium | reverse complement strand
GCCGACCTGACGGCAAGCCGCACCGCCCAACTCGCGACCGTCACGCTGCGCTGTCACAATCGCGGTCACAGCCTGTTCGACAGCTATGCCGCGCCGATCAGCGTGATCAACTACCTGTGCTCGGCTGTCGGCCTGGCACTCGGCGAAAACGCTGTCGAACGCCTTGCCGACATTGAGCGGTTGCATGCGCGGCTCGATCCGCTGATCGCGCGGGATCAATCGGGCGCCAGGCCCAGAAAATGAGCATCCTGCCAAAAATGTAGCCATGTTTGCAGTTGCACAGAAAATGAAAAAGTATTTTCATTTCCTCGACGAGCGAAGCGCGGTCGATGCCATCAATCGACCTTTTGCAAGCGACAGGGATGAAAGCCGATGACCTTCACGTTGCGCCGCAGAGAATTGCTGAAATCCGTTCTGGCCGGAGCCGCCTTCTCCGCCGTTGGGCCGTTGCGTCCAGCTCAGGCTGCTGAGGCCGTCAGCTGGCTGACGTGGGAAAATCTTGCCAAGGACGACTATCTCGCAGCCCTCATCGAGAAGGGCGGGATCTCGATCGAGAAGAGCTTCATCGGCACCGATGACGAGCAGTTCGCCAAGCTCAGGGCTGGCGGCGCCTCATCGGTCGACCTGATCACCCCCGGCCTGGACAAGGTCGAGTATTACGTCGCCTCCAACCTCCTGCAGCCGATCGACCTTGCCAAGGTGCCGAACGCCGCCAAGCTCTACGACACCTTCAAGGCGACCACGCTCGGCAAGAAGGATGGCAAGACCTACGGCATCCCGTTCTATTGGGGCATCAACCCGGTCGTCTATCGGGCCGATCTGATGGATGCCGAGCCGGACTGGTCGGTGTTCTTCGAAGGCGAGAAGTACAAGGGCAAGCTGGCGATGCGCGACTACGCGCTCGAGGGCATCATGATTGCCGCCCTGTACCTCGGCATCCCGAAGGACAAGATGTTCGATCTCGACGACAAGCAGCTCGCCGAGGTGAAGAAGGCGCTGATCGCCCAGAAGAAGCTGTTGCGCACCTACTGGAGCTCGATCGGTGACCTGACCAACCTGTTCGCCACGGGCGAAGTGGTCTGCGCCTTCTCCTGGGTGCCGCCGTATTTCGACTTGACGGCGCGCGGCCTGAAGATGGGCATGGCCAAGCCCAAGGCCGGCGTCATCGGCTGGTGCGACACGCTTGCCATTCCGGCGGGCGTCTCCGGTGCCAAACTCGACGCAACGCTGAAGCTGGTCGACTATCTGCTCGGCCCGGACTACGGCAAGAAGCTCGCCTATGGCGGCCCCTACGCCCAGTCGACCTCGTCGACCCGCGATGCTCTGCCGGCTGAGCAGCAGGAAAAGATCTTCATCAAGGACCTCTCCGTGATGGACAGCTTCGTTTGGAAGGCCAATCCGCCGCGCTACACCGAATGGGTGGCACTGTGGAACGAAGTCAAGGCGAGCTGACGGTGAACGTCGGCCGTGCCGACACCGATGGGCCCCGGGCAGTTGTGCTGCTCGAGGCCCTCGGCCTTGCCAAGAGCTACGGGCCTGTCGCGGCGGTGCAGGGGGTGGATTTCCGCCTGCCCGTCAACGCCTACGTGACGCTGCTCGGGCCCTCCGGTTGCGGCAAGACGTCGATCCTCCGGATGATCGGTGGCTTCGAAACGCCGTCCGCCGGCAGCCTGCGGCTCGATGGCGCCGATCTTGCCGGCGTCGGGCCGGCCGAGCGGCCGGTCAACACGGTGTTCCAGAGTTACGCGCTGTTTCCCCACATGACGGTCGCCGACAACGTCGCCTTCGGACTTGAGGTCAAAGGCCGCGACCGCAACGAGACCAAGATCCGCACCGCCCGCGCTCTGGCGCTTGTCCGCATGACCGACATGGCCGACCGGCGGCCGAACCAGCTCTCCGGCGGCCAGCAGCAGCGGGTAGCGCTCGCCCGGGCGATCGTCAACGAACCGCGCCTCCTCCTCCTCGACGAGCCGCTCTCTGCTCTCGACCGGCGCATGCGCAAGGACATGCAGATCGAGCTCAAGGATCTGCAACGCCGTCTCGGGCTGACCTTCGTTCATGTCACCCACGATCAGGAAGAGGCGTTTGCGCTTTCCGACCACCTGATCGTCATGAATGCCGGCCGGATCGAGCAGCAGGGCACGCCGGAGGAGATCTACCGGCGCCCGGCAACCACCTTCGTCGCCGATTTCATCGGCGGCGCCAACCTGTTCCCCGGCCAAATCCTGGCGACCTCGGACGGCGCCGCGACGATTGCCACCGCCTTCGGACCGGTCACCGCCGCGTCCGTCTCAGGTCTGTCGGTCGGCTCGACGGCGGCTCTCTGCCTCCGACCTGAACTGCTGACGCCCCAGCCCGACGGACCGATCCTCAGTACCGTGCGCCACGTCGTCTTCCAGGGGGCCGACTGGCTCGTCGAAGTCGAGGCGGCCGAGCGTACCGTGACGCTCAGGCTCGAAAGCGAGCGCGGACCGGAGCCTGGCGAACGGCTCGCCATCGGCTTCGATGCAGCGAGCGCCTGGATCACCGCCGGCACGATTGCAACGGAGGCAGGGCATGGCGTTCGCGGCTGATCGCGGCGTCCGTCTGGCCGCACCGGTCGCCCTGGTGCTGGTCGCGGGCTGCGTCGTGCCGCTCGCCGTACTGTTCGTCTATTCCTTCTTCAAGGTCGACTTCGTCGCCATCGTGCACGACCCGACGGTCAAGAACTACGTCCGCGTCGCGGCAAGCGCCACCTATCGCGGCCTGATCGGCCGGGCGATCCTGTCCGGTGCGATCGTCGCCGTCATCTCCGCGGTGATCGCCTATCCGGTCGCCTGGGCGATCGCCAAGCGCGTCTATCTGCTGAAGTCTGCCTACCTGACGCTGCTGCTGATCCCGCTCTACACCGGCGATCTCGTGCGCATCTTTGCCTGGCGCGTGGTGCTCGGCTCGGAGGGCGTCATCAATTCGTTCCTGATGTGGACGGGTATCGTGCACGAGCCGATCCGGGCGTTGCTGTTTTCGCCCTTCGCCACCCACGTCGTGCTGACCTACGACTACCTGCCCTTCATGGTGATGGGTCTGTGGCTCGCCTTCGAGAGCCTCGATGACCGCCTGTTGGAAGCGGCGCGCGATCTCGGGGCCGGCGAAGTCACGATCTTTCGCCGCATCGTCCTGCCGCTGACCGCGCCGGGCCTGATCGCCGGCGCGATGATGGTGTTCGTCCTCGTCGTCGGCGACTACCTGACGCCGCAGCTGATCGGCGGCTCCTCCGGCATCACCGTGATCAGCGCCATCAACGATTTGTTCGGCACCGCCTTCGACTGGCCGCTCGGCTCGGCAATCGCCTCGTCGCTGCTGATCATCCTCGGCCTGCTCGTCACCCTTGCGGCGCTTGTCGTCGCCCGTTCGACCTGGGGTCGTTCGGTCGTGAGCGGAGAATGACGATGGCCGGCAGCCCTGGTTCGCGCGTCTCGATCGCCCGTCGATTGCTCTGGGGTCACGTCGGCTTCGTCTACGCCTTCATGTACCTTCCGGTGGCGGTGATCGCCCTGTTCTCGTTCAATGCCTCGAAGATCGTCGCCTTCCCGCTGCAAGGCTTCACCTTCGATTGGTACGTGAAGGTGCTCGGCGACGGGCGCATCCTCGGCGGGCTCGGCATCACCTTTCTGGTGGCTATACCGACGGCCATTCTGGCGACCGTCCTCGGCGCCATGGCGGCGCTGGCGCTGACGCGATCGACGCTCAAACATCCGATCGCCTTCGCTGGCCTGTTGTTCCTGCCGTTCCTTGTGCCAAAGGTCATTCTGGCCGTCGCCCAGCTGATTGTCCTGTCGGAACTCGGGATCACCAAGGGGATCACCACCGTCGTTCTCGGTCAGACGCTGATCATCCTGCCATTCACCACGCTGATCGTCGCCTCGGTGCTGGTCCGGCTCGACCCGCGACTGGAAGAGGCCGGCGCCGATCTCGGCGCCGACAGCAGCCAGATCTTCCGCCGCATCCTGTTCCCGTTGATGAAGAACGGGCTTACCGCCGCCTTCTTCATCGCCTTCGTGCTGTCGTCTTCGGAATACGTGGTGACCTCCTTCATCAGCGGCCGCTCCCAACCGCTGTCGATCCTGGTTGCCTCCGATTTCCGCTTCGACCTGTCACCGAGCCTCGACGCGCTGGCCGTGCTGATGGTGGTGGCCAATCTGACGATCGTTGCAGCCGGCGAACTGATCCGCTATCGGGCACGCTACAATTCCGCCAGGCCAGCTGACTGATACCGCCCTGTCGCCCCGCGCCAGGCTCGGCAGCGACCGCTTGCCGACGGCAAGAATGCGCCATTTTCCGACGACTTGACGAGCCTGATCGATCCGCTTGAGGCGCGGCAGGGTCATGGACCTTTCAGCAGAACGCCGGTTCGAACGAGACGTGACGGGCAGGTCCGAACGGCTTGCGGTTCAGATCGGTCGCGTCACATCGCGCTTCAGGAATGCGCCGTCACCCTTCTTGCCGACAATCGCGCCCTTGTCCGCGATAACCTTGCCCCTGAGCAGTGTCGTGATCGGCCAGCCGACGACCTCGATGCCTTCATAGGGCGTGTAATCGCAGCCATCCAACATCAGATCCTGAGTGATTGTAACGCGCTTCTTTGGGTCCCAGATGGCGATATCGGCATCCGCGCCAACCATGATCGAGCCCTTCTGAGGGTAAAGCCCGTACATCTTGGCGTGGTTAGTCGCCGATAGCGCGACGAATTCATTGAGGGAAATTCGGCCCTTCGAGACGCCTTCGGAAAACAGAATCGGCAGCCGCGCCGCCACGCCCGGAATGCCGTTCGGGACCCAGCGAAAGGACGTGCGCGCCTTCGGCCCGGTCTTGCCGGCATCGTCGTCGTAGCGGAAAGGACAATGGTCGGACGAGAACGTCTGGAACACGCCCTGTTGCAGTGCCTGCCAGATCGCGGACTGGTTGGTCGCGTCGCGGGGGGGCGGCGAACAGACGTATTTTGCCCCGGACATATCCATGTTCAAGCCTTTGAGATCGTCGGCCGTCAGCACGAGGTACTGCGGGCACGTCTCGGCGTAAATCGTCAGCCCCTTCTGGCGCGCCCACTGGATCTGCTCGACGGCCTCGCGTCCGGACACATGCACGATCATGATCGGGACGCCGATCAGCTCCGCATGCGAGATCGCCCGATGCGTCGCTTCGCGCTCGACCAGTCCGGGCCGTGAGACCCCATGATAATAGGGGGCCGTCTTGCCCTCGCGCTCAAGCCGATCGACCATGAACTTGATGGAATCGTAGCCCTCGGCGTGGACCATGGCGAGCGCGCCGTGTTCCTTGGCGACGCTGAACACTTCGAGCAATTGCCGATCGGTCAGGGCCAAACCGTCGTACGTCATGAAGACCTTGAACGACGGATAGCCGTCGAGCACGAGCGCCGGCAATTCCTGTCCGAGCACCGCCGGCGTCGGATCCGTGATGATCAGATGGAAGCCGTAGTCGACGAAACAGTTTCCCTCGGCCTTGGTGTGATAATTCGCGACACTTTCCGTGAGCGAGTGACCGCGCGGCTGCACCGCAAAGGGGATGACGGTGGTATTGCCGCCGATCGCAGCGCTGCGGGTGCCACTCTCGAAATCATCCGCCATCTTGATGCCAGGGCCACTCGACTGGTCGAGATGGACATGACTGTCAATGCCGCCGGGCAACACCAGCATGCCGGTCGCATCGATTTCGCGGGCTGCACCCTCGATCGTATCGGCGAGTTGCACGATCCGGCCGTCCTTGATGCCGACGTCGCAGCGCGTGGTGTCGGATGCAGTCGCGACAGTGCCGCCGCGGATGGCGAGGTCAAGCGTCAACAGAGCCTCCTTTGAGGTGGGGAATGGATCAAAGCACCTGATCGAGCCGGGGCAATCAGCCGGTCGACCTTCTCGATGGCATTGTAATGAACCATCGATAGGCGCAGCACCCCGGAATTCGCAGAGGCGCCAACTGTTTCGGCAAGTCCCTTCGAGTGAAAATCGCCGAAGCGGATGCCGATGCCGGCCACGGCCACAGCTGTCGAAATCTCCGTGGAATCCCGCCCGTCGACTTTGAACGCGATCGGCGGCACGCGGTGGGCGGCTCCGGCGGCGGCGGTCTATTCGACTGACCGAGTGATGCGGGCGAACAGATCCTCCGTCGTGACCGGGATTTGCACGTTGAACACATCCGCCAGCACCGCGCCCAGCGCCGTCGGCGTGGCCAGATCCTGTTCCGAGATGATCTCTCCGTCGCGCGCTTCGATCCGATAGCGGTTGTTGATCATCTTGTGCCGTCGGGTCGCGCCAAGCCGCTCCATGATCAGCATGTGGACGAACGGCGCCTGCGGACTGGTCGAGGTGTACCAGTTGCCAAGCTGGTGATCCGACGGGAGCTGCGGCTCCAGATCGAACACATACATCGTCCGCCATCCGCCGGGCTGGCGGGCGGCGAGCGTGTAGAGCCCGCCCTCTTCCGTCAGCCGGAATGTCCCCATCCGCGTGTGTTGCTCGACATCTGTCTTCAGCTCGAGGGGGACGTCCATCAGGCAGGCGCCAAAGCCGACGTCGGCCAGATAGGTCCCCTCGGCGAGATCGACCTTCAGCAGCATATGTTCCCGCGGCCCGAGCGGACTGTCGGGCGGTGACATCCAGCGGACGCGCGCGCCAAGCCCGATGACCTTGAAACCGATCTGCTCGAGGACAGCCTTGAACAGCGTGTTCTGCTCGAAACAATAACCGCCGCGCCGACCGATGACGAGCTTGGCCTCCAGCGATCGCAGATCGAGCGGGACGGGACGGCCCAGCAATGGGTCCGCCCCCTCGAAGGGAATCGCGTCGACGTGAGCGCTATGAAGCGCTGCCAGTGTCGCAAGGTCGCTGTCAAACGATCCCTTAAAGCCGATCCGGTCAAAATATCGGTCAAGCGCGATGTCCATCTGAGCCCCTAATTCTGTGCAATTCCGATTATTTCCCGTCCACGGAAATGCGATACGTCTGATGGCACGCGACGCAATTTCGCATGGTTTCGGCGAGGGTCTTGTTGATCTGCTCGGCTGGCGCGCGGGCGGTTGCCTCGTCGGCGATTTGATCAAATCCGTTCCGCATGGACGCAATCATCGCCTTCCAGGTTTCGCTTTCCTTGGCGGTCAAGGTTGGCGGGCGGACAAGCGTGGTCGTCGACTTGCGGCCGCGTGCCGCGGCTTCGCGTGCCACCCGATCCATGTCGCCCGCGCCGAGGCCCTCTTCGATCGCCGCCACGGCGGTCAAGAATAGTCGCATCTGAGTGAGGACGAAGGTTCTCTCCGTTTCCGTTCGTTGGGTCGGTTCGCGTGTATCCGTCAAGTCGTCGGCGCTGCCTGGAGATGAAAGTCCGCCAAGCTGAAGAAACTGGGCGATCACAATCGATGCGAGATGATGACGCATGAGGCAAGTCTCCGGATTTTGGCGTGCGTGCCATGCTCGTTTGGATGGGGGGTCAGGCGATACGGACTTCCTGATACGGAACTGGATCGGATTGACTGGCGCTGGCGCTCTTTGCCAGAGCCTCAAGGTCAGCAATCAGCGAACTCGCGCGTGCTTCCGCATCGATGGCGTCACCAAGCGTTCGGGCTGCCGTTCGAAATTCCGGCTCAAAGATGAGACGGGTGAGTGCAGCGCGGATCTCCTCCGTCGGAGCCGTGCGCGAGACAGTCAGACCCGCACCGCGTTCGCTGACGCGTGCGGCGTTGTCGGCCTGATCTCGGCCATGCGGAATGACAAGCATCGGCACCCGGTGCATCAGGGCGGCCATCACCGTGCCATGGCCGCCGTGGGTCACGACGAGCGAGGCCTGTTTCAGGACCTCCAGATGCGGCGCGCTGCGAACCACGTTCGTGTTCTCGGCCGGGACCAAGTCCGATGGCGCGATTGAACCGCCGAGCGTGACGAGAAGGCGGACCGGCAGCGCGGCCGCGGCATCGATCACCCGCTGCAGGACGCTAGCGTGGTTCTGAAAGCTGGTGGAAAAGCCCACAAGCACGAGCGGACGCTCATCGTCCTTCTCCCAAGGCGAATGCCAAGGTTCGGCCCAGAGGGGATCGCCCAGGAGTGGTCCGGCATAGCGCATGTTGGGCCTGAGTACCGCCTGTTCGAAGTCGAAAGCGGCCGCGGTGCCGAGCCAATGCACCGATGCGGCATTCCATTGATCCGCGAGATGTTCGAGTGGCTTCAGGCCGAGCTGCGACCGTGCCGCGTTCAAGGCCGGCAGAGCGGAATCGAAAATCGCCGTTATCTCCGCCCGCAACGCCGCCTGCTCCGTCCTTTCGTCAGGCGTGCGCGCCGTCCTGAGGCCGGAGCCAAAGGGCGGGATCCCCGGCAGCGGGAAGAAACTGATCATCGTGCCCAGAAGCGCGAACCTCTGGCCGATGGCCTCCGCGCCGAGCATGGGGCCGAGCAGCATATCGAATGAGACGAGAAGATCAGCCGGTTCACGCCGCAATTCATCAATCGTATCTTCCGCGTAGACCTGCGCCGTGCCGGCCAGGAACCCGGCCACCATGCCGATGCCGTCCTTGTCGCTGACGCTCCAGTCGGGCGGGTCGTTCTCCGGCGCGCGGTCGGCGCGATTGGGCGCGCGCTGCCAGGATCTGAAGCGCGCCCCCACCGCTTCCGCATCGGGGCGGTTCACCTCGTCGCTGATGACGCGGACGCGGTGCCCGGCGGAGACAAGCTGGCGCACGACGGGCATCACCGGCGAGACATTGCCGCCGAGATGGGCCGTTGCGAACAGAAAGGTCGAGGGCTTGCGCGCAGTCATACGGAGAGCTCCCTTTTGAAGCGAGTGACGGTCGAGCCAGGGTGGATAGGTTGCCGCGGTGATGGTGCGGCACCGTTCGCGATCAAGCGCGAGGAGCCGCGTCAAAGCGCGATGCGCGGCGCCGGCGTAACGCTGCGGACGAAGCTGTCGCCCCAAGTCTCATAGATGTCGGCTGCGTTACGTGGCGGCCGGCGAGGGACAACGGCACCCTGAATGCCCTCATTTGCGCCGTGGAACGCCCCTGCCGCAAATGCAGCCATCACCGACTGATTCTCCGTCAGGTATCTTGAGCCACCGACCGGAATAGTTGGCTCCCGCCTCCTGACATACCGATGGGCACCAATGGCTGGCCACCTCCTCATCGAGGTTGGCCCTCGAGTATCGCACATGTTCACCCGGCTGAAGGGGGTGATCTGGCTGGACTTCCTCCGCGTGGAGGGCAAGCGAACCATAGAAGAAGGCCACGAAGGCCAATGCAGTCGGTCCTAACATGGCTCAGACTCCCGATGCCGCCGATCGGCCGGCCTCACAAAAAGGCAGATTTGCCTGCTGACGTTCAGCTGGGATTGTTGGGAAAGCCAAGGCGCCCTGAATCGACCGGCGTCTTGGCCTGCAGTCCAGTCCGGAGCATCACCCCGGCTTTCAGTCACCGCATTGGAGTTCGCCGTCGACGTTCCGCAATCTCAGCTCTTCAAACCTGACAGTGCATGTTCTCACGCCGATTTGCGTCGGGTGCGGCAATGCTTGCTCGTCCCGCGACTGACAGCAGCAAGCTAAGATTTAACGGTCCTTGGCGCAGCAACCGTGGCATGTCAGCAGATAACTCCCGCTCGGAAACGACTTGAGCCACACTTCGGCTGATGCTGGGAGATCGAAGGCGATCGCCCAGGCCAGCACCGAAATCGCCAGCCGCCCCACCGTCAACACCCGTGATCGGCGACTGACACGGGGCAAGAGGTTCGTCGCGCCGCGTCCGATCAATTTTCCGGTTCTGGATTGTTGGTCATGAACTCGTCGAGGAGTCCCGCCGCGCATGCGCCATCGCAGTCGCCCGGATCGTCGGCTTCCTCGGGCGAATCGTTGGCGGAGTTGATGGAGACCTTCACGCCGGCGTCTGCCCCGATCGTTTTGCAGCTCTGCAGCTTTCTCCAATAGGCCTTTCCGGCCCCCGGGATTCCGGTTCCGCGGGTGCCCTGCAACTCGCCGCCCAAGTCCCTGAGGCAGTCGAGCAACGCTTGTTTGGAGTATTTCGAACTCGTATTGACGATCGAATCGCGCAGGAGATTGATGTTGTGTTGCCGGCATTGGATCCCGGCTTCCGACGTGATGGCCTGCGTCCGCGCATTGCCGGAGCACGGCCGGATCACCTCCGCTGACGCGGGCAGAACCGCCTGATCAAACAGAAGTCCTGTCGCAAGGAATAGCAAAAATGGCAGTCTGATGCGCATGCAAACCTCCTGCGTTGGCAATGGGGCGAGTCTAGAGTCCCTCGGCTGCCAGGCCGGCGTGCAAGTCCTCCGGCGTCATGCAGGGCTGCAGCGTGACCGTGCAGCCAACGTCGAAAAACGCCTCCGCAATCACCGGCATTAGGTTCGAGTCCTTCATGTCGAAGAAGAATATGCCGGTCCGCATGCCATTATCATTTGTGAAGTAGGTCGCTTCAGGCTTGAACTTTTCGATGAACGCGCCGATCGCCTTTTGCAATGCGCCAGCCTTCAGCGCTTCGCTTCCTTTGATGGCATCAATATGAGTACGCAGCATCATTCGCATTGTCTTGCCCTCCTAAGGCATCATTGAGAAAAGGAGATGTTCTGCACAGAAAACCGGCAAAGAAGACTGCGCCATCCACGTTGCAACGCGGCCTGTATTTGAGAATATTCTTATCGCTCAAGTTAATCAGACTTGAGCGATAAGAATATGCTCAAGACTTTGACTGTGGAGCGGAAGCGAGCCCGATCACAGGCGCCAAGCTACGGTGATTGGAAGTCGGCTTCAGATTGGCTTCGCCGTATGCGACACGACGAGCCAATGACCGTCCTGCTTCTGCAGGACGTCGGTCTCGACGTAGTTGCTCTCTTTCGGGTCCTGAGCCTTGAAATGCACGGTAACGTGAACGATCCCGACCGCGCGGGCGATATTGTCTGTTACGGTAATGTAAGGACCATCGGTCTGCTTGATGTCCACCCCGCTCACGAACGCGAATACAGCCTCCCAACGGCCTTTGACCGCGTCCCACCCGACGGCAACCGTTTTGTCGAGGGGATTGACCAGCGTAACGTCGGCTCCGTGCGACCAAATTTTCGCAATCTCGCCGATGTTGAGCGAATGGATAGCCGCCTGGCTGGCGTCAATGGCGGTTTTGACGTCCGCATCTTGGGCGCTGCCCGTTGACGGAGCGCCGAAAAGCACGGTGGCGGCTGACAGGATGTAAAGTGCGAGACGGCCGCTACGGGTCGTAAGCATAGCATTCTCCAGAGAAATTTTAGAAATCACCCCTTGGCTATAGCAGTCCGTCGCAGAAGGTGGTTGGAAAAGATTGCGTATAATTGCCTATATCCATAAGCTCTCAATCAGCTGGCGTTGATCGAGGGGGTGACGTTGGACAAAGCGGAAATCGAGCGTCTTGCCGGCGGACCGCCGCGCCTCACCTACGAGGACATTGCCAACCATCCGCGCCTGTCAGAGGCGCGTGAAGTCTTTCTCGACCGATTTCTGGCGCTCTATACGGGCGATCCGTTTATTGTTCGGCTTTTGATCGAGTCCGGTCGGTTCCTCGTCTATCACATCGCCGCCGTGCTCGACGCGGGAGTCGACCCGGCCCGCCGCGACACCTGGCTGACGATCACGCGGCTCAAACAGGAAATGAGCCTATTCGGCCTGGCGAGCGACCGCCACATCGACGGTCTGATCGCACGACTATGCTCGGCCGGCTTCATGGATATCAGGCCTGCCGACCAGGATCGGCGCGTGCGGATCCTGAAGCCGACTGAAAAGCTCAGAGCGCACGACCGCGACTGGCTCGCCGCCCATATCGCCCCGCTCGCCTTGCTCTATCCTGGGCACGACTATGGCTCGGTGATGCAGCAGGATCAGCCGTTTCATAGCCTGTACCGTCGGGTCAGCGTGGCCTTTCTGCCGCTCGGGGCGTCGCTCCTCCTGTCGCTGCCGGATACCATGCTGTTCTTCAATCACGCCGCTGGAGCGGTGGTGCATGCGGCGCTGCTCAGAACCGCCATGCGGACGCCTGGCTATCCCGATGCCGCCGTTCCTTACGCCGACATCGGAGAACGCTTCGGCGTCTCCCGTACCCATGTGCGCCAACTGCTCGTCGCCGCGGAAGCTGCCGGCCTGGTCAAGCTGCATGCGCGCGGCGGCCGCACTGTCCAGATCCTGCCGCGGCAATGGGCAAGCTATGACCGCGGCATGGCGGCCGGCATGTATCTCCATGATCTCATCTATGTCGCAACCGAACGGGCGATGCAGTCGCGCGTCGGCGAACTATCCGCGCAGAATGCGGATTGACCCCCCGGCAAGACCCGCTCGAGAACCCTAGAGCGTGTCCCGTTCGGTCAACCCCGAGCCAAGCAACGCTCCCTCGGTTGGCGTGCTGCGATTTCGTCCGCGATCGGGTCCACGTCGTGCTGAACCCCAAAGACAAAGCTGGAGCTCAAGTTGCTCTGCCAATGCAGGCCGATGAAATAGAGCCCCGGGATCTCCGTCACGCCTTTTCGATGTCGAAGGGCGCCGCTTTCGGACGCAATCGGCAGTTTGATCCAGCGGTAGTCGCTACGGTACCCGGTTGCCCAGATGATCGAGCCGACCCCGGCATCCCTCAGATGCAATTGCCGGATCGGATGGGTGATGCAGGGGGCGTCCGGCCAGACCCGCCGGGCTTCCGCATCCTCTGGCAGATCCAGACCCCGCTCGCGCTGGAGGGCATCGAACCGATCAAGCATCTGTCGATAGAAGGCATCGCCATGGGCGAGCGTATCGCCGAGGTCGCCGGTGAAGGTCAGCACATCGCCTTCGACCGCAGTGAGCTTTCCGGTGAGGATGATCCCTTCGTGGGCGAAGCGCCGCATGTCGATCGTATTGCCGCCACCGGCAAAGACGATCGGGCTCATGTCGGCCGGCATCTTCTCGACCGGCGTTCTGAGGATCCCGGTCTCGCGGAACCACCAGAAGATGTCCTTGCCTCGATACCGGCGCGGCACGCGGCGATGCCGACCGAGCGACAGGATGACCCGGCGGCCGGCCCGCAACAGATCTTCGGCGATCTGGCAGCCCGAATTGCCGCCGCCGACGACCAGTACGGTGCCGTCGGCGAGCTCTCCGGGATTGCGGTAGTCGCCGGCGGTCAACTGCTGGATATCGCCCCTGTGCCTGAGAAGTTCGGGCCGGACCGGCACCTGCATGGCCCCCGTGGCGATCACCACGTTGTCGGCCTCGATCACGCCGCCCGAGGTCTCGGCGCGGAACGGCCCATCCTCCCCTAACCGCTGCAGCCGATCGACCGACACACCGGTTCGTACCGGTGCGCCGATCGACACGGCGAAACCATTCAGGAAGTCATGCATCTCTCGGGCGGTCGGAAACCCGTCCGGGTCCGCCTCGGCCGGCGGATAGGGCGTGTCGGGCAGGTGACTCAGCCAATTGGGCTGCTGGAGCTTCAGGCTGTCCCAGCGCTGCGTTCGCCAGCGATGTGCAACGGCCTCGCGCTCCAGGACGATATGGGGAATGCCCCGCTTCGTCAGTGCCTGGCTCATGAGCAGGCCCGCCTGTCCGGCGCCGACGACCAACGTGTCGATTATCTGCGCCATTACACACCCCTCTGCGGCTTGGCTCGTCCAAATAGCGTCCTGTCGATCACGCCGGCCGGCGCCCGACAACACCCGTCGCCACCGACGCCGACATGCCGCCGATCGCCTCGTCTGATGAAGCGGCTGCCGACGCATTCACCGGCAGCACCTGCACGGCCGCCGATGTCGCGATCGTCGCAGCATCCGGACCTGAATTGGCCCGTACCAACAGAGCCAAGAATTCCGGCGTCAATCCGTCGCCGCGCTGCTTAGCCAATTCATGCAGCTTAAGAAACGGAGTCATGCATACAATCCTCTTTTGCTCCCAAACGGGCAGGCGATGTCACGACGACACGACGTCCGAGATTTCACCAAACCCATCGGTCAGGCGCGAACAAATAATGTATACATGCGATGAAGCGGCCAAATTGCATGGCACGTCATGCAGATATCTAAGTACGGCGCAGCAGGTCTGTCGACGAAGAAGATTGCGGGTAATTACGGATGACGATACTTTGCTCAGCGAAAGCCATGAGTGCGCGGGGGGCGCCAGCATGAGCGATTTCGCGAGCAGCTTCCGGGCATCGTCGGAGGCGATCGTCAACCATCCGTTGTTTCCATAGGCCCGGCTCGACGACATCGACGGGATCCCGGCGCTCGACGAGTCGAACCTGGCGATGGCGGAGTTGATGCGGGATGCCGGGCGGCCTACCGTCCGGCTCAATCGTACCGGAAGGTGCGGGCGAGCTGATCCTGGAACGGCTTCAGCATATAGGCGAATGCCGTGCGCATCCCGGTCTGGATGTAGGTTTCCGCCGGCATGCCGGGCAGCAACATCTTGTTGCCAAGTCGGGCGAGCTGGACCTGATCCAGTTGCAAGCGCGCGGTGTAATAGCTGACGCCGCTTGGCTGATCCGTGGTCAAGTCGGCACCGATCGTCTGCAACTGGCCATTGAGGCTTGGCGTTGTCGCTGCGTCAAACGCCGGGAAGCGGACCAGGACGTCCTGGCCCACATGCACACGGTCGATCATCGTCGGCTCGATGCGGACCTCGACGACCAGATGATCGGTCTCCGGGATGATCAGCATCAGCTGTTCGCCAGCCGCGATCACGCCGCCAATCGTGTGCATCGTACTCTGATGCACGATGCCGGCCTGCGGAGCACGGATCTCGATGCGGTTCAACTGATCAACGGCAGCAACGCGGCGCTCGGACAGGTCGCCGACCTTGCCTTCAACGTCGCGCAGCTCTTCCGATATGGTGCGCCGCATGTCCTGATCGATCTGCAGGATTTGCAGCTCCGTTTCGACGATGCGCCCACGGATCCGGGCCGCTTCCGCGACCAGGCTGCCCTCTTCGCCTGACAGGCGCGAGGCTTCGCGCTGCAGCGTGGTCAACCGGGACTGGGCGACGAGGTTCTGATCGTAGAGCTTGTGAACGCCGTCGAGCTCCTGGTTGATCAGCGCCTTCTGCTCGGTCTTGGCAGCGAGCTGGGCCGTCACCCCGTCGATTTCCAGTTTCGATTGGGCAATCCGTTCGCGCAACTGCGAAACCTGGCCGCGCGACGCCTCGGCGCGCGACTGGAATACATGCTGCTCGGAGCCGAGCGCTTCCACGATGTCCGCCGACCCCGCGATGCCGGCCAGATCCGGCGGCAGCTGGAAGCCGGCGTCACCGTCGCGCTGTGCTTTGAGCCGGGCTTTGCGGATAAGCAGCCGATGCAGCTCGGTCTCGATCAGCGCCAGCGTCGCGCGGGCATTGGTTTCGTCGAGCCGGACGAGCAAATCCCCCGCTGCCACGCGGTCGCCGTCCTTGACGCGGATCTCGGCGACGACGCCGCCAGTCGGATGCTGGATCCGGCGAACGTTGGTCTCGACAACGACACGGCCGGTGGCAATGACGGCGCCAGCGAGTGGAGCCGTGCCTCCCCAGAGGCCGATGGTGGCGGCGAGAACGATGAGCATCGTCATGCCGACGGCCGTCAGCCGCCTCATCGACCGCCACGGGTCAGCGAGCATCGCCGACGAATAGTCGCCGGCGTGGCTGCCGGCGGGTAATTCATGCGCTCGCATCGGCGGATACCATTCTGTGCGGGTGATGGTGGGGCTGCTCCTGCGGAGCGACAGCTAGGCTTACGCGCAGCACGTCTTCTTTCGGGCCGAGGGCTTTCACCTGTCCGTTGGCAAGCACCATCACCTGATCGATGCCCGCCAGTGCCGAGGGGCGGTGGGCAATCATTACGACGATACCGCCGCGGCGGCGGACGCCCAGCACGGCGGCGGTCAATGCTGCGTCGCCCTCCGCATCGATATTGGCATTCGGCTCGTCCAGCACCACCAGAAAGGGGTCGCGGTAGAGCGACCGCGCCAGGGCGATCCGCTGCCGCTGGCCGCCGGACAAGATCGTGCCGCCTTCGCCGATCTCAGTGTCGAAACCGGCCGGCAACCCCAGGATCATCTCGTAGATCCCGGCCGCCTTGGCCGCCTTCACGACTGTCTCCTGCGTTTTCAGCGGATCGAAGCGAGCGATGTTCTCCGCCACGGTGCCGGCGAAAAGCTGCACGTCCTGAGGCATATAGCCGATGATCTCTCCACGGCTCTCGGTCGGCCATTGCGACAGCGTCGCCCCATCGAGCCGCAGTTCGCCCCTCAGCGTCGGCCACACTCCGGTCAAAGCCCGGGCAAGTGTCGACTTGCCTGACGCGGAAGGACCAATCACCGCCAGACCCTGGCCGGCCGTGAGCCTGAAGCTCACATCCTTCAGGACCGGGAGGGCGCTGCCGGGGGCGCCGACGAAGACCTGCTTCACCGAAAGCACGTCCTTCGGATAGTCCGGCGCAATTTCGGGTTCGATCGGCAGGCGATCGAAGGCGCGTCCGAGCCGCTGCCAAGCTTGGCGCGCGCTGAGAAACGGTCGCCAGTTGGCGACAGCCAATTCAATCGGCGCCAGCGCTCGGCTGCCGAGGATCGAGGCGGCGATAGTAACACCCGCCGAACCCTGGTCGACGAGAATCAGCCAGGCGCCCATGCCCAAAAGCGCCGACTGGAGAACATAACGGACGAACCGTGACAGCGTGCCGAGGCTGCTGGCAACGTCGGATGCTTGCAGCCCCGCGCCGATGTAGTCGCGGGTGGTGCGGCTGAAGGCGTCCGTCAGGCGCGGTTCCATGCCGAGAGCAGCAACGATTTCGGCGTTGCGCCGCGCCGCCTCGAGCATGCCGGCCCGCTCGGCGCCGATGCGGGAGGCCTCGGCACTCGGCTGCCGGGTCATCGCCTCGGTCGCCAGCGCGACCAGAATCAGAACGATGCCGCCCGCCACTACGGACCAGCCGAGATAAGGGTGCAACATGAAGCACATGGCACAGTAGAGCGGCATCCATGGCAGGTCGAAGATGGTGGTCGGTCCGAGGCTCGACAGGAAACCGCGCACCGTATCGAGATCGCGCGACAGCTGCGCATTGGCCGGCGCACCTTGCGCGGGAACCCGCAGGATCGCTGCGAATACCGGCCCGGCCAGCACACGGTCCAGCGCAACGCCGATCCGCGACAGGAGCCGCTGCCGCAACCAGTCGAACACACTCAGCAGCGCGTAAAGCGCGACCACCAGCACGGAGAGCGCCACAAGGGTCGGGATACTGCGGGACGGTATCACCCGGTCGTAGACCTGCAGCATGTAGAGGGAGCCGCTCAGCGTCAGCACATTGACGACGGCCGAAAAGCAGGCGACTGCGATGAATCCACCGGCGCATGAGGCAAGCGCGGCACGTGTAACACCCCTGTTGACGCCCCTTATCGGTCTGCGTGCTGTGCCGAAGTCCGGCGTCGATGGCATGCCAACGGGTGGCTTCCTGCGTACACCGTCACGTTTCAGTCTGCGCGGTGCAGCGTCGCCCGGCTTTCGGCGCGCGACGTCGCAATTCAGCCCCCGTTGTATTTCGACGATCGGCTTCTTGCGACCTACATCGCTTTTCAGTTTTCTCGACATGGGCTTACTCTGTCTACACAAGACGACTCAACATACGGACTGCCAGGTCAAGCTCCAATGCGCCAAAGCGCAGCAAATACATCGGCAGCACCATGCATCCGGGGGATGGGCGCTGCCCGGAGTGTTACAGCGGGATTGCATCGCTTTCGTGACAACACATCATATAATCGATATAGATGACAATAAACGCCGGCTAATCACACCAAATAAACCGAGGAATATCATGTATAACATTTCAATATCTGCACATATCTGAAATTTAGAAAACAAAATTGACGAGACAATAGACGGCTTAATTTATGACGACTCAAGATATAGTCACATAGTCGATATAAAATACGTACTCATTAATCGATCGTTAACAATCTGTCACGGATGGCAACATATATCTGCGCCAACCGGCCGTTCCAACATCGGTCGCAGGTGGCGCGCGCGCCGCTCCCTGTCACAGTATTCGTAATGGTCTTGCCACTTAAAAATGACGT